>NZ_JALRNG020000099.1:0-341 GCF_030272875.2 Pseudomonas sp. BJa5 | reverse complement strand
ATCCTGCCCCGTCGTGGCGCCCATGTGACCGAACTCGAAGCCCATGGCGTGCGCAGCCTGTGCACACTGAAGGCCGAGTTCTACATCCTGCTGGGCAACGCCGTGGCACTGGGCTGGCGCCTGCAGGGAGACCTGCTGCCTTTTCTCACCAACCAGCAGCGTTTGACCTCCGCATGCGAGCGCGAAGACATCAAGTCCTTCGTCGAAGAGAGCTTTGCCGTGATGCGCGCGGCCTATCCGTTCGCCGACAACCCCTACCTGCAGTAAACCGTGGAAAACCTGCAGCCGGCCATTAGTCGCGCCTATTACCTGGCGCTGGACCAGCGCAAGGCCGAGATGAG
>NZ_JALRNG020000098.1:0-342 GCF_030272875.2 Pseudomonas sp. BJa5 | reverse complement strand
CGATGGAAATGACATTATTTCCGAAGTCGAAATCAGCAACATTGATAAGGAAAGCAACAACAGCCTGGAAGCGGGTGCCGGTGACGATTTTATCGCGGTCCGCCAGAGCAATCCCAATTCCGACACCACCGTCGACGGCGGCAGCGGACGTGACGTTTACTTTGTGCAGGACTCCATCGGCCATCTGCTGGTCAGTGACTTTGTCGCCGGCGCCAATGGCGACATCCTCAACATCGATGGGCTTATGTATTTGACCAGCAACTACGTTGGCGGCAACCCGTACGACCCGGCGCTGGGTATTCTGCGTCTGGTGCAGCAAGGTGCTGACACCCTGCTGCAGTG
>NZ_JALRNG020000097.1:0-348 GCF_030272875.2 Pseudomonas sp. BJa5 | reverse complement strand
CGAGGGTGGCCGTGAGTTCCTGGTCAGGGTGCCGGGCGTTTCCCAGTCGGCGCTCAAAGACCAGCAGGTCGCCGACCTGCTCAACTGGCTGCTGGACCGCGACGGCATGGCCGGCAGCAGTACGCCGGAGCACAGGCAGCGCTACACGGCGCAGGAAGTCGGCCGGCTACTCAGCCAGACCATGCTTGACCTGCCCAAGGTCCGCCGGGGCTTGATCCAGGCGCTGCGGGCCCAGGGCATCGTCATCGACTACGGCCTCCGGCACTGACGCCTCAGGTCGCCGCACCTTCATCCTACCCGGTGTACCCAAATGTTGCGTCGCCGGGAAACACCCCCTCGCCTGACGCT
>NZ_JALRNG020000096.1:0-351 GCF_030272875.2 Pseudomonas sp. BJa5 | reverse complement strand
ACCTCACAGAATTAGCGAACGATTTCCCGGATGTTGCCGCGCTTTCCCCCCGTCACCCGTTGCCTGTCCCTGGCCGCCCTGCTGGCGGCCGGGCCTGCTGCTGCGCTGGAGTTTCCCCTGCCACCGCCTGGTGAAGACGTCATTGGCCAGGCCCAGGTGATCAAGGCCAAGTACGAAGATACCTTCGCCGATATCGGCACCGCCAACGACCTGGGCTACCTGGAAATGATCGCCGCCAACCCCTGCGTCGACCCTTGGCTGGCCTGCGCGGGCACCGAGATCATCATGCCGAGCCGCTTCATCCTGGCGCCGGGTCCGCGCGAAGGCATTGTCATCAACCTGGCCGAGTAC
>NZ_JALRNG020000095.1:0-354 GCF_030272875.2 Pseudomonas sp. BJa5 | reverse complement strand
ACCACCCCCTACCCCACGACCATACCCCCCGCACCGCACTGCTGGCGCACCTCCCAGCCGACCTCACCGACCACGTCCATCCAGCTCAAGACGAGCTGCCCGCCACGCATGCAGCGTACGGAGAAGCGCTAGCCGGCCAGCACGTGGCCTAAGTTAGTATTGAACTTGGCAACGATCTCGACGAAATCGACCAGCGGGTACTCTTCGACCTGCAGGAAGTGGTCAATGCCGGGGGTGCAGGTCAGGCGCTCGGTCATCTCACGCTGTTCTTTCTCGTCGTCGATGCGGGTGACCACCTCGTGGTTGTCCCAGACACCATCGACCGCCAGCTCAGGATCGAGATCCTTGAGCACG
>NZ_JALRNG020000094.1:0-356 GCF_030272875.2 Pseudomonas sp. BJa5 | reverse complement strand
ACCGAACTGCTGGGCACCATGCAGGGCGGCTACAACATCGCCACCCTGGTCGAGCTGCTGGATGACGCCGAACTGGGCGCCGTCGCCGCCGAACAACTCAAGCACACCCTGCTGATGTTCGATGCCTTCCACGACGTGGCCGAAAAAGCCAAGGCCGGCAACGTTCACGCCAAGGCCGTGCTGGAATCCTGGGCCGCTGGCGAGTGGTTCACCGCCCGCCCTGCCATCGAGCAGAAGTACACCCTGACCGTCTTCAAGGTCCCGGGTGAAACCAACACCGACGACCTGTCCCCTGCCCCGGACGCCTGGTCGCGCCCTGACATCCCGCTGCACGCCCTGGCCATGCTGAAAATGGC
>NZ_JALRNG020000093.1:0-381 GCF_030272875.2 Pseudomonas sp. BJa5 | reverse complement strand
CGCACGGCCCCTCCAGGCACCTCCACTCGGCCTCCTGAAGTCGCATTCTGCAGCGCCTGAACTGACGTGCATGAAGATCAAGAGCAAGATCAAGAGCAAGAGCGGGTCGTTACTCACTTTGGCTTTGTGTCTGGACCGGACACAGGGTAGACAGGTGTGCGGGGACATGGCTGACACTTCTCGGCAGGCAAAGCTGCCGGGAATTCGACATGCCCTGGAACAAGAGCAAGAGTGGGAGCGGGCTTGTCCCGCGATGGCGTCAGCCAGGCTACGCCAACCTCTGCTTTCGAAGATGCGTAAGCACAGGCGCCACCCGTAACTTCGCGACTTCAGGAGGCCGAGCGGAGGTGTCTGGAGGGGGCGGGTGCGCAGCACCCTTCG
>NZ_JALRNG020000092.1:0-386 GCF_030272875.2 Pseudomonas sp. BJa5 | reverse complement strand
TTGGTCAGCGTCGCGGTGTAGGTGATCTCGCCACCTTCGTTGACCGACGGGGTGGCGGTCAGCTTCAGGCCAGTTTCATCCTGGGTGCCCGGGCCGTCAGTAACGGTGACGGTGGTCTCGCCGGAAGCGGTCAGGTCCTCGTAGTTGCCACCCGAAACGTCCTTGATGCTGTTGGTCAGATCGAGGTTGGTGTTGTGCACGTTGTCCGGTGCAGTGAACTGCACGGTGCCAGTGCTCTGACCGACACCGATGACGATTTGCTGGCCGTTGGTGAGGTTGATCACCAATGGGGTGCCGGTCACCGGCGCGCTGACGGTGGCGGTGTAGGTAATCACACCACCTTCGCCGATGGTGCTGACGTCGGCGGTCAACTTGACGGTCGACGG
>NZ_JALRNG020000091.1:0-401 GCF_030272875.2 Pseudomonas sp. BJa5 | reverse complement strand
CGGATAGCGAAGCGCAGACCGTCTTCCATTGCGATGGTCTTGATCAGGGTGACAGTCATCTGGATGTTGTCACCTGGCATTACCATTTCAACGCCTTCTGGCAGTTCGCAGTTACCGGTCACGTCAGTAGTACGGAAGTAGAACTGTGGACGGTAGCCTTTGAAGAACGGAGTGTGACGGCCGCCTTCTTCCTTGCTCAGAACGTAGACTTCTGCGGTGAACTTGGTGTGCGGCTTGACCGAACCTGGCTTGACCAGAACCTGGCCACGCTCAACGTCGTCACGCTTGGTGCCGCGCAGCAGCACGCCGCAGTTCTCGCCAGCACGACCTTCGTCCAGCAGCTTGCGGAACATCTCAACGCCGGTGCAGGTGGTGGTAGCGGTGTCACGCAGACCAACGAT
>NZ_JALRNG020000090.1:0-407 GCF_030272875.2 Pseudomonas sp. BJa5 | reverse complement strand
CCGCCAACCAAGATGGACGCCCACCAGCTGACCGAAGAAGGCTACTACGGCATCTACGGCAAGGCCGGTGCACGCATGGAAATGCCAGGCTGCTCGCTGTGCATGGGTAACCAGGCACGGGTGCAGACCGGTTCGACCGTGGTCTCCACCTCCACCCGTAACTTCCCGAACCGCCTGGGCGACGCCACCAACGTCTACCTGGCCTCGGCAGAGCTGGCGGCCGTTGCCTCGATCCTGGGCAAACTGCCGACCGTCGAAGAGTACATGGAGTACGCGAAGAACATCGACAGCATGGCTGCCGACGTCTACCGCTACCTGAGCTTCGACCAGATCGCCGAGTTCCGCGAAGCGGCGGCGAGCGCCAACATCCCGGTCGTTCAAGCGTAAGCTGAACCCTGGGTAAAAAA
>NZ_JALRNG020000008.1:0-152254 GCF_030272875.2 Pseudomonas sp. BJa5 | reverse complement strand
ACTTGCTTCGCCAAGTCTACGGCTCGCGTTCTTCGGCTACGCCGAAGGTGCTGCGCACGGCCCCTCCAGGCACCTCCGCTCGGCCTCCTGAAGTCGCATTCTGCGGCGCCTGAAACAATGCGCATGAAGATCAAGAGCAAGAGTAGGAGCGGGCTTGCCCCGCGATACGATGTAGCTGATGCCCCGCAATCGCGGGGCAAGCCCGCTCCCACCGCTGCAGGGTTATTTACGCGCCTTGAGCACCACGAACTTGGGCGTCGCCGCCACTTGATCGACACCACGGAACAGGCGCGCCAGCTTGCTGTGATAACCCAGGTGGCGGTTGCCGACGATGTACAACGCGCCACCGACCACCAGGGCTTCGCGCGCCTGCTGGAACATGCGCCAGGCGAGGAAGTCGCCGACCACCTGTTGCTGGTGGAAGGGCGGGTTGCACAGCACCACATCCAGCGATTGCGCCGGCTGGCCGGCGAGGCCGTCGCCAGCCCTGACATCGACTTCACGATCACCCAGCGCCGCCTGCCAGTTCTCCAGCGCCGACTGGGTGGCCATGTAGGACTCGTCGACCAGGGTGTAGTGGGCTTGCGGGTTGGCCAGGGCGTTGGCGATGGCCAGCACGCCGTTGCCGCAACCAAGATCGGCTACCCGGGCCGAGCCCAGGCCGGTGGGCAGGTGCGGCAGGAATGCGCGGGTACCGATGTCCAGGCCTTCGCGGCAGAACACGTTGGCGTGGTTGAGCAGTTCCAGGCGCGGCGTATCCAGCTGATAGCGGGTCGGGTAGGGCGAGGTGAACGGCCCCTTGCCCTCGGCCGTGGCAATCAGCAGGCGGGCTTTCTTGCGGGCCAGTGAAGCCTGCACCGGGCCGATGTATTTTTCCAGCAGGTCGCCCGCCGCGCGCGGCAGGTGTTTGATCATCGCCCCGGCGATCACCTGGGCTCCCGGGGCCAGATGCCCCTGCAGGCGGATCAGTTGCTCTTCGAGCAGCGCCAGGGTCTTGGGCACGCGCACCAGGACCCGGTCGTAGGTGCCTTGCCAGGGGAGGCTGGCCGGTGTGAAAGGCACGGCGTCGAACGCCTGGCCGTTGCGCACCAGGTTTTTCTCCAGGCCCAGGCGGGCCAGGTGCGAGTCGCCGCTGCTGTGCACCGCGAGCTTGCCACTCAGGCTGATCGCCAGGGCACCGAAGCTGTCATTGAGCACCAGCACGCGGGTAGCGGGCGCCGGGGCCTGTTCGGCCAGGTGCTCCAGCAGGTATTCGTCGGCCGCATCGAAGGCTTGCAAGGGATCGTTGGCTTGCTCGGGCTGGCGGAGCAGGTCGAGTTCGGCGAAAGGGCTGGTCAGCAAAGGCATGGCGTAAGGCTCTGGGGCATGGGCACGCGGCGCATCTGGCGGGCGTTCTACAGGGCCGGGATTCTACAGGGCTTTGCCGGGCAGGGGTTATTCCAGCAGTCCGTTCATGGCGGCAATGGCAATGGCGCCGGCCTTGTTGCTGGTGTTCATCTTGGTGATGATGCTGCGAATGTGGAAATTCACCGTGCTCTGCGACAGGCTGAGGATGCAGGCGATGTCGGCGGCGGTCTTGCCGGCGGCCGACCACTTCAGCACTTCGGTTTCTCGGTCGGAGAGGTGGTAGGAGGGCGTGGCGCTGGCAAACTGTCGATCGAGCATCACGGTGTGCATCAGGTTGCACAACCAGATCGTCTGGCCCGCCTTGTCGTAGAATTCATCGAGCCCGACGGGGGTGTGGCTGCGAACCACGCTCAACATGCTCTGGTTATGGCGCGCGTCGTGGGCTGCCTGGCTCCAGCCGTGTCGAAGTCCATGGGAGCGCGCCTCCTCCCAGAACTGCGGTGTCTCTCGGAAGACTTCATCGTGCCAGAGAATCGGCAGCAGGGAGTGGTGGCAATGGGCGGCGATCGGGTCGATCTTCATGTAGTCGCCGCTCTGGTAGCGCTCATTCCAGGCTTCGGGGTAGTTGTTGTAGATCCTGACCTGCGGGCGCTGGGTAGCAACCTGCACGCGCATACCGAACGACAGGTATTCCATGTCCAGTTGTTGTACCAGGGAAACGGCTACGTCGAATAAACGGTGCTCGCAGGTTTCACTCAGCAACTGTTGTAGTTGTTCCTCTTTCCAATGAGGCATGGCGAAAATCTCGCGCTGAGGTGGGTCCATACTCCGATCAGGTGAATTGCATTGTAGGAAATGCCTGACAATTTTGTTGGGTTTTTTTGCTATAGATTTGTCAGTCTTTCTGTCAGACCTGTTCTTGATTTCGAAGCTGGGCAGATCGGCGCCGGGCGAAGCCATTACAATCCGGTGGTGTTTATCCCGGCCCGTTTGCGCGACACTGTGCGCATCTGATTTTTGGAGCACGTCATGACTGCCAGCGCTGAAAAGTTCACCCGCCAGACGTTGCTCGACGTCCAGCCGCTGACCCCCAGCCTGTTCAGCCTGCGCACCACTCGTGATCCGGGCTTCCGCTTCCGCTCCGGCCAGTTCGCCCGCCTGGGCGTGACCAAGGCCGATGGCAGTGTGGTCTGGCGCGCCTATTCGATGGTCTCGGCGCCCCATGACGAGCACCTGGATTTCTTTTCCATCGTCGTGCCGGGGGGCGAATTCACCAGTGAGCTGAGTCGCCTGAAGGAAGACGACAGCTTGCTGATCGATCGCCAGGCCTTCGGCTTCCTCACCCTCGATCGCTTCGTCGACGGGCGTGACCTGTGGTTGCTGGCCACCGGTACCGGCATCGCGCCGTTCGTGTCGATCCTGCAGGACTTCGAGGCCTGGGAGCGCTTCGACTCGATCAAGCTGGTGTACTCGGTACGCGAGGCGAAGGAGCTGGCCTACCTGGACCTGATCGCCGGCCTCGAACAACGCGACTACCTGGCCGAATACGCGGGCAAGTTGCAGTTCATACCGGTGGTCACCCGTGAACAGCACCCGGGCGCCCTCACCGAGCGCATCACCACCCTGATCGAGAATGGTGAACTGGAGCGCGCCGCGGGCCTGGCACTGACACCGGAGCACTCGCGGGTGATGCTCTGCGGCAATCCGCAGATGATCGATGACACCCGCCAGGTGCTCAAGCAGCGCGGCCTGAACCTGAGCCTGAGCCGCCGCCCGGGGCAGGTGGCGGTGGAAAACTACTGGTAGGAGCGGCGGTGCGACGATTCGACTTGCCCCGCGATTGCGGTGTGTCTGTCGCAACGCATCGCGGGACAAGCCCGCTCCTACAGGTGAATTCAGGGTTGCCGGTTCTGCGCCTTGAGCAGGTCGCGGATTTCGGTCAGCAGCACTTCTTCCTTGGTAGGGGCCGGTGGCTCGGCCGGGGCCGCCGCTTCTTCGCGCTTGAGGCGGTTGATCGCTTTCACACCCATGAAGATCGCGAAGGCGACGATCACGAAGTCCAGCACGGTCTGGATGAATTTGCCGTAGGCCAGCACCACGGCGGGTGCGTCGCCTTCGGCGGCCTTGAGGGTGACCGCCAGGTCACTGAAGTCCACGCCGCCGATCAGCAAACCGATCGGGGGCATCACCACATCGCCTACAAAGGACGAAACGATCTTGCCGAAGGCCGCGCCGATGATGATACCGACGGCCATGTCGACCACATTCCCTTTGACCGCGAAGGCCTTGAATTCACTGAGCACGCCCATGGTTTATTCCTTGTAACAGATGAGGTTGGTAAACGCAGTGTAAATCAGCTACGCGCTTCATGCGCCGCGCAGCGGCTACAGACCGCGGTTATATCGAATAGTTTTGTCGATTTGAGGGGCCGTGGAGGTTACCCGGGTCAGTTATCATGGTGCCTTTTTGCAGAGGACCGTCCCCATGGCCAAGGCCAAGCGCATGTACGGCTGCACCGAGTGCGGCGCGACCTTCCCCAAGTGGGCCGGGCAGTGCGGCGAGTGCGGTGCCTGGAACACCCTGGTCGAGACCGTGGTGGAAAGCGGTGGCGCCGCGGCGCCCAGCGGTCGCACCGGCTGGGCCGGGCAGCAGGCACAGATCAAGACCCTGGCTGAGGTCAGTGTCGAGGAAATTCCCCGCTTCACCACCGCCAGCGCCGAGCTGGACCGGGTGCTGGGCGGCGGTCTGGTTGACGGCTCGGTGGTGCTGATCGGGGGCGACCCGGGCATCGGCAAGTCGACCATCCTGCTGCAGACCCTGTGCGCCATTGCCTCGCGCATGCCGGCGCTGTACGTTACCGGCGAGGAGTCCCAGCAGCAGGTGGCGATGCGTGCACGGCGCCTGGGCCTGCCCCAGGACCAGCTGCGGGTGATGACCGAAACCTGCATCGAGGCGATCATCGCCACCGCCCGGGTGGAGAAGCCCAAGGTCATGGTCATCGACTCGATCCAGACGATCTTCACCGAGCAGTTGCAGTCGGCCCCCGGTGGCGTGTCCCAGGTGCGCGAAAGCGCCGCCTTGCTGGTGCGTTACGCCAAGCAGAGCGGCACGGCGATCTTCCTGGTCGGCCATGTCACCAAGGAGGGCGCGCTGGCAGGGCCGCGGGTGCTGGAGCACATGGTCGATACCGTGCTGTATTTCGAGGGCGAGTCCGATGGTCGTCTGCGCTTGCTGCGGGCGGTGAAGAACCGTTTTGGTGCGGTCAACGAACTGGGCGTGTTCGGCATGACCGATCGCGGGCTCAAGGAAGTCTCCAACCCCTCGGCGATCTTCCTCACCCGTGCCCAGGAGGAGGTGCCCGGCAGCGTGGTCATGGCCACCTGGGAGGGTACCCGGCCGATGCTGGTGGAAGTCCAGGCGCTGGTCGACGACAGCCACCTGTCCAACCCGCGCCGGGTGACCCTGGGCCTGGACCAGAATCGCCTGGCCATGCTGCTGGCGGTGCTGCATCGCCATGGCGGCATCCCGACCCACGACCAGGATGTGTTCCTCAACGTGGTGGGTGGGGTCAAGGTGCTGGAAACGGCCTCCGACCTGGCGCTGATGGCGGCAATCATGTCCAGCCTGCGCAACCGACCGCTGGACAATAGCCTGCTGGTGTTCGGTGAGGTCGGCCTGTCCGGCGAGGTGCGCCCGGTGCCCAGCGGCCAGGAGCGCCTGAAAGAGGCGGCCAAGCACGGCTTCAAGCGCGCCATCGTGCCCAAGGGCAACGCGCCCAAGGAAGCCCCGGCGGGCCTTCAGGTAATCGCCGTGACCCGGCTGGAGCAGGCCCTGGACGCCTTGTTCGAGTAACCGGCAACTAAAAAAGGGCCGATGCATGTGCATCGGCCCTTTTTCATTTACTACGGCTGACTCAGTGTTCGGCGGCGGCCGTCTGGCGCCTGGCCGGCGGGTTGTCCTCACTCTCGTCGAGCAGCGGTACCTCCTTGCCCTCGGCGTCGAACAGCTTGCCATCCTTGAAGTAGTCGCCATCACGCAGGGCCGAGATATCGGAATACTGGATGGTGCGTTCGTAGGCGGCGGCGAACACCGACTGCTGGTCGGAGTTACCGGTGGTGAAGTGGTTGAAGATCAGGTTGAGGAGAATGGCCATGATCGCCGCCGAGCTGATGCCGGAGTGGAAGATGGTCTCGAACCAGTTCGGGAAGTGGTGGTAGAAGTTCGGTGCGGCGATCGGGATCATGCCGAAGCCCAGCGAGGCGGCGACGATGATCAGGTTGACGTTGTTCTTGTAGCTGACCTTGGACAGGGTGCGGATACCGCTGGCAGCCACGGTGCCGAACAGCACGATGCCGGCGCCACCCAGTACCGGGGTCGGCACGGCGGCGATGACCCGGCCCATGATCGGCAGCAGGCCGAGCACCACCAGGATGACCCCGCCGGTGGCGACCACGTAGCGGCTCTTGACCCCGGTCACGGCCACCAGGCCGACGTTCTGGGCGAAGGCGCTCTGGGTGAAGGAGCCGAAGATCGGCGCCAGGATGCTCGACGCCATGTCGGCGCGCAGGCCGTTGCCCAGGCGCTTGGAGTCGACCTTGGTGTCGATGATCTCGCCCACCGCGAGGATGTCCGCCGAGGTTTCCACCAGGGTCACCATGATCACGATGCACATGGACAGGATCGCGGCGATGTGGAAGGTCGGCATGCCGAAGTGGAAAGGCGTCGGGAAGGCCACCAGCGGGCCTTCGGCGACCTTGCTGAAGTCGGTCATGCCCAGGGCCCAGGCGATCAGGGTACCGACCACCATGGCCAGGAGGATCGACAGGCGCGAGATGGTGGCGCTGCCCAGCTTGCTCAGCAGCAGGACGATGGCGAAGGTCATGGCGGCCAGGCCGATGTTGGCCATGCTGCCGAAGTCCGGCGCCTGGCTGTTGCCGCCCATCACCCAGCGTGCGGCGACCGGCATCAGGGTCAGGCCGATGGTGGTGATGACGATACCGGTCACCAGGGGTGGAAAGAACTTGGTGATGCGCGAGAACACCGGGGTGATCAGCAAACCGATCAACGAGGCTGCCATGACCGCGCCCAGTACGCCGGGCATGCCGCCGCCACTCTCGTTGCTGAGGATCGCGCCCATGGTCGCCACCCCGGCAAACGAAACCCCTTGCACCAGCGGCAACTGGCAGCCGAAGAACGGCAGGCCGAGGGTTTGCAACAGGGTGGCCAGGCCACCGGCAAACAGTGACGCGGCGATCAACAGGCCGATGTCCGCAGGCGTCAGCCCCGCTGCCTGCCCGAGAATCAGGGGTACGGCGACAATGCCGCCATACATGGTCAGAACGTGTTGCAGGCCATACGCCAGGTTGGCGCCCAGGCCAAGGTTCTCGTCTTCGGGACGTGCTGCTGAAGACGTGCTAGAGGAGGACGTATTCATGAGGCGGGGTCTCTGTTTTATTGTTGTGGCGCTACTGTAGACAAGTCCTACATCCCGACGCTAGAAGAATTGTATACAATTTTTAGATCGGCGTAGGAACAGTATGACAGCCAGTTTGGGTGCCAGGCTGGATGCAGTTATCGTTCCAACGTGCGCACGCAGGCCTCGCAAGGCTGCGTGAAAACTGACGAGAGGGGTAAAAAAGCTGTCCGAATGGACAGAAACGTGACGAGGAGGAAAGTAGGTAGGGGGCTAACTTATTTTATTCTTCGATCAATTCGCGCAGTTCACGCATCATTTTGGGGTCGTCGGCCAGGTTGAGCTCCACAAGGCGGCGCAAATGGCACGATGAATCGAGATCGGTGTGCAGGCACACAAAACCCAGGCGGTTGCCTTCCTCATGGCGCAATTCCACCTGCATCCACAGCGTTACCTGCTCCCCGAGGTGGACGAGGGCCTCGAAATCCTGGGTCAGGTCGGGGTCCCAGGGTTGCGGACATTTGATCAGCAAGCCCTTGAGGGACAGGTCAATCAGCTCGACCGGCCAGCACCGATCGCCCTGGCGCAGTTCGGTGGGGCTATCGAAGGCAATACGCTGGAAACGTCGACGTTCTTGATGGTCGCTCATGATCGGGCACTCCGGGGTTCTTCCTGACTATAGCTCAGGCCTTGCCAAGGACTGCGCAAGGGCGCATAAGGACTGTTGTGCGTACCGCGTTGAAGGCTCTAGACCAACGTGGGGGCTGGTCTTTCCTGCCAGTATCGCTAGACTTCAAGGGCTGTCTTTCATCCATTAGTGGAAGCAAACCATGAACAACAATAATAGCCTGCTACGCCACATTCCGTGGCTGGCGCTGGCAGTCATCGGGGCCTGCGCGCTGGGTGTGGTCGCCCTGCGTCGTGGCGAGGCCATCAACGCCTTGTGGATCGTGGTCGCGGCGGTGGCCATCTACCTGGTCGCCTATCGCTACTACAGCCTGTTCATCGCCACCAAGGTGATGCAGCTGGACCCCCGTCGGGCCACCCCGGCGGTGCTCAACAACGATGGTCTGGACTACGTGCCGACCAACAAGCACATCCTCTTCGGTCACCACTTTGCCGCCATCGCGGGCGCCGGCCCCCTGGTCGGTCCGGTGCTGGCCGCACAGATGGGCTACCTGCCGGGCACGCTCTGGCTGATTGCCGGCGTGGTGCTGGCCGGTGCGGTGCAGGACTTCATGGTCCTGTTCCTGTCCACCCGTCGCAACGGTCGCTCCCTGGGCGACATGGTGCGTGAGGAAATGGGCCGGATCCCGGGCACCATCGCCCTGTTCGGTTGCTTCCTGATCATGATCATCATCCTCGCGGTGCTGGCGCTGATCGTGGTCAAGGCCCTGGCCGAAAGCCCGTGGGGCATGTTCACGGTCATGGCGACCATTCCGATCGCGATGTTCATGGGCATCTACATGCGCTACATCCGCCCGGGCCGCATTGGCGAGATCTCGGTGATGGGCGTGGTGCTGTTGCTGCTGTCGATCTGGCTGGGGGGCCAGGTTGCCGCAGATCCGGTCTGGGGCCCGGCGTTCACCTTCACCGGCGTGCAGATCACCTGGATGCTGGTGGGCTACGGCTTTGTCGCCGCGGTACTGCCGGTGTGGCTGGTGCTGGCACCACGGGACTACCTGTCGACCTTCCTCAAGATCGGCACCATCGTCGGCCTGGCCATCGGTATCCTGATCATCGCGCCAGAGCTGAAAATGCCGGCGCTGACCCAGTTCACCGACGGCACCGGCCCGGTCTGGAAGGGCACCCTGTTCCCGTTCCTGTTCATTACCATCGCCTGTGGCGCGGTCTCGGGCTTCCACGCCCTGATCTCCTCGGGTACAACGCCCAAGCTGCTGGACAACGAAACCAACGCCCGTTACATCGGTTACGGCGGCATGCTGATGGAGTCCTTCGTGGCGATCATGGCCATGGTTGCCGCCTCGGTGATCGAGCCGGGCGTGTACTTCGCCATGAACAGCCCGGCCGCGGTGGTCGGCGCCGACGTCGTGTCGGTGGCCCAGACCGTCAGCAACTGGGGCTTCACCATCACCCCGGACGCCCTTGAAGCGGTGGCCAAGGACATCGGCGAGCACACCATCCTGGCCCGTGCCGGCGGTGCGCCGACCCTGGCGGTGGGTATCGCGCAGATCCTGCACCAGGTGCTGCCGGGTGAGAACACCATGGCCTTCTGGTACCACTTCGCGATCCTGTTCGAGGCGCTGTTCATCCTCACCGCAGTGGACGCCGGTACCCGTGCCGGTCGCTTCATGCTCCAGGACCTGCTGGGCAGCTTCATTCCGGCCCTCAAGCGTACCGAGTCGTGGGGCGCCAACCTGCTCGCCACCGGCGGCTGCGTGGCCCTCTGGGGTTACCTGCTGTACCAGGGCGTGATCGATCCGCTGGGCGGCATCAACACCCTGTGGCCGCTGTTCGGTATCTCCAACCAGATGCTGGCCGGTATCGCCCTGATGCTCGGCACCGTGGTCCTGATCAAGATGAAGCGCCAGCAGTACATCTGGGTCACCTTGTTGCCTGCGGTGTGGCTGCTGATCTGCACCACCACTGCCGGTTTCATCAAGCTGTTCGACCCGAACCCGGCCGTCGGCTTCCTGGCCCTGGCCAACAAGTACAGCGTGGCGCTCGACGCCGGGCAGGTACTGGCGCCGGCCAAGGACATGGGGCAGATGCAGCACGTGATCTTCAACGCCTATACCAACGCCGGCCTGACGGTTCTGTTCCTGTTCGTGGTGTTCAGCATCCTGTTCTTCGCCCTCAAGGTCGGCGTCGCCGCCCTGGGCAAGAAAGAGCGCACCGACAAGGAAACCCCGTTCCAGGCGCTGCCGGACGCGTAAACCAGGAGTACAGCCGTCATGTTCAACGACCTCGGTCGACTGGGTAAGTACCTGGGGCAGGCAGCCCGCCTGATGGTCGGCATGCCCGACTACGACACTTATGTCGAGCACATGCAGACCAAGCACCCGGACAAGCCGGTGATGAGCTACGAGGCGTTCTTTCGCGAGCGCCAGGAAGCCCGTTACGGTGGCAAGGGTGGGCCCAAGTGCTGTTGAACCACAGCTACTGACGGCGCTTTAACCTGTGGGAGCCCGGCTTGCCGTGCTCCCACAGTCATTTTCAGTTGAGGAGATTTTCGTTTGCACGCGCCCATTCCCGTCACAGTGCTCAGCGGTTTCCTGGGGGCCGGCAAGACCACCTTGCTGCGCCACATACTCAAGGCCGAGCATGGCCTGAAGATCGCCGTGATCGAAAACGAATTCAGCGATGCCGGCATCGACACCCAGCTGCTGGGCGATGAGCCGGTGCAGGTCATGACCCTGGCCAACGGCTGCGTCTGCTGCAGCATCCACACCGACCTGACAAAGGCCCTGTTCCTGTTGCTCGAACGCCTGGACAGCGGCGAGATCGCCTTCGACCGGCTGGTGATCGAGTGCACCGGCCTTGCCGACCCCGCGCCGGTGGCGCAGACCTTTTTCATCGACGAGGAACTGCGCGAGCGCTATATCCTCGACGGCATCATCACCCTGGTCGATGCCGCGCACGCCGACCAGCACCTGACCCAGGCCATCGCCCAGGCCCAGGTGGGGTTTGCCGACCGCCTGCTGGTGAGCAAGACCGACCTGGTCGATGCCGCCAGCTTCCAGGCCCTGAGCGAACGTCTGGGAAGGATCAACCGCCGGGCGCCGATCCGGGTGGTCGAGCACGGCCGCATCGAGCTGTCCGAGCTGCTCGATGTGCGTGGCTTCAACCTCAATGCCGACCTTGGCGGTGGCTTGAGCCTGCGTCCGGTCAGCACGCCCGCCACCCCCGACCGGATCTCCAGCCTGGTGCTGCGCAGCGAAGTGCCGCTGGATATCGACCGGCTCAGCGACTTCATGAACCAGTTGCTGGAGGAGCATGGCAAGCAGCTGCTGCGCTACAAGGGCGTGCTCAACATTGCCGGCGAAGAGCGGCGGCTGGTGTTCCAGGGCGTGTTGAAGCTGTATGGCTTTGACTGGGATACCGAGTGGCAAACCGGTGAGGCGCGGGAGAGTGTGATGGTGTTTATTGCCGACGAGTTGCCGGAGGCGAAGATACGGGAGGGCTTTGAGGCTTTGTCGCAAGCGTAGCCCGCTTGTGCCTTGAGGGGAGGGGCGAAGCCCTTGTGGGAGCCGGCGAAGCCTGCGATCGACTGCGCAGCAGTCGCAGTAGTTAGCCAGATGGCTCAGGAGGCGGCGGTTCTACGACCGCTTTGCGGTCGATCGCAGGCTTCGCCAGCTCCCACAAGGACAGTTGCTCCTGCAGGCGATGCGCTCCAGGCACATACAAAAAAGCCCGGCTCAAGAGCCGGGCTTTTTCATCTCACCGAACTGAAATCAGTTGCCGTACACCGGCAGCTTCTTGCAGATCGCCTTGACCTTCTCGCGAACGGCATCGATCACCGCTTCGTTGTTCAGGTCAGCCAGGATGTCGCAGATCCAGCCGGCCAGTTCTTTACACTCGGCCTCTTTGAAGCCGCGAGTGGTCACAGCCGGGGTGCCGAAGCGCAGGCCGGAGGTGACGAACGGGGAGCGTGGGTCGTTCGGTACGGAGTTCTTGTTGACGGTGATGAAGGCCTTGCCCAGGGCGGCGTCGGCGTCCTTACCGGAGATTTCCTGCTTGATCAGCGACAGCAGGAACAGGTGGTTCTGGGTACCGCCGGACACCACGTCGAAACCGCGCTCGATGAACACGCCGGCCATGGCCTGGGCGTTTTTCACCACTTGTTGCTGGTAGGCCTTGAACTC
Organism: Pseudomonas sp. BJa5; assembly: GCF_030272875.2. Classification (NCBI taxonomy): domain Bacteria; kingdom Pseudomonadati; phylum Pseudomonadota; class Gammaproteobacteria; order Pseudomonadales; family Pseudomonadaceae; genus Pseudomonas; species Pseudomonas sp. BJa5. The sequence goes on along the minus strand of NZ_JALRNG020000008.1, from coordinate 140,668 downwards.
AGGCTGCAGTGCTTCCTTGAAGCAGATGGCCTTGGCGGCGATCACGTGCTCCAGCGGGCCACCCTGGGCGCCCGGGAATACCGCAGAGTTCAGTTTCTTCTCGATGTCGGCGTTGGCACGGGCCAGGATCAGGCCGCCACGTGGACCGCGCAGGGTCTTGTGGGTGGTGGTGGTAACCACGTCGGCGAATGGCACCGGGTTCGGGTACACGCCAGCGGCGACCAGGCCGGCAACGTGGGCCATGTCGACGAACAGGTAGGCACCGACCTTGTCGGCGATTTCGCGGAAGCGGGCGAAGTCCAGGACTTGCGAGTAGGCCGAGAAACCGGCAACGATCATCTTCGGCTTGTGCTCGACGGCCAGGCGCTCGACTTCGTCGTAGTCGATCAGGCCGTTGGCGTCGATGCCGTACTGGATGGCGTTGTACAGTTTGCCCGACGAGCTCACGGCAGCGCCGTGGGTCAGGTGGCCACCGTGGGCCAGGCTCATGCCCAGGATGGTGTCACCGGCCGACAGCAGGGCCAGGTAGACGGCGCTGTTGGCCTGGGAACCAGCGTGCGGCTGGACGTTGGCGTAGTCGGCGCCGAACAGTTCCTTGGCGCGGTCGATGGCCAGTTGCTCGACGACGTCGACGTACTCGCAACCACCGTAGTAGCGCTTGCCCGGGTAGCCTTCGGCGTATTTGTTGGTCAGAACCGAACCCTGGGCTTCCATGACGGCCGGGCTGGTGTAGTTTTCCGAAGCAATCAGCTCGATGTGCTCTTCCTGACGCTGGGCTTCTTGCTCCATAGCGGCAAAGAGATCGGCGTCGTACTTGGCAATGGTCAAATCACGGCTGAACATGGCGGTCCTCAAGGATCGTGCTGAAATAGGCCGGCATTCTACCTCATCAGCTTTTGTCTGGCATATGAAAGGGCGTCATGTCGCAGACAAGTGGGCTTCATTCTGAGATAGGTGGCGAATTTTCGCGCTGTAGGAGCGGGCTTGCCCCGCGATTGCGGCGGGACGGGCAATCGCGGGGCAAGTCGAGTCGTCGCGCCGCCGCTCCCACAGGTGATTACTCGAACATGAACAGCGTTTCGTTGCTGAACTGCGCCTCGAACTGGGTCGCCGGCATCGGCCGGCCGAACAGGTAGCCCTGCACCTCGTCGCAGCCGTGCTCACGGAGGAACTCCAGCTGCTCGTGGGTTTCCACGCCTTCGGCGATCACCGCCAGGTTCAGGCTGTGGGCCATGGCGATGATCGCCCGGGCGATCTGGGCATCCTGTTCGCCTTCGGGCAGGCCGTCGACGAAGGTGCGGTCGATCTTCAGCACATCGATGGGGAACTGCTTGAGGTAGTTGAGCGACGAATAGCCGGTGCCGAAGTCGTCCACCGCAATGCTCAGGCCGAGGTTCTTCAGGCTGTCGAGGATCACCATGGCTTCGTTGACCTCGCGCATCAGGATACTTTCGGTCAGCTCCAGCTCAAGGCACGCCGGCGGCAGGCCGGTGTCCTTGAGGATGGTGGCGATGCGTTCGCCCAGTTGGCCGTCGGAGAACTGCCGGGCCGAGATGTTCACCGACACCTTGGGCACCCGTACCTTGTCCTGATGCCAGGCCTTGAGCTGGCGGCAGGCTTCCTTGAGCACCCAGTCGCCGACATCCACCACCAGGCCCAGTTCTTCGATCACCGGAATGAAGTCGCCCGGCGGCACCAGCCCGCGCCGTGGATGGCGCCAGCGCAACAGGGCCTCGGCACCGGTCAGGCGCTTGCCGTCGCCGCTGAACTGCGGCTGGTAATAAAGAATGAACTCGTTCTGCTCCAGGGCATGGCGCAGGTCGCTTTCCAGTTCCAGGCGCTCCAGCGCACTGGCGTTCATGTCGGCCTGGTAGAACTGGAAGTTGTTCTTGCCGCGCTCCTTGGCGTGGTACATGGCGGTGTCGGCGTTCTTCATCAGCTGGCTGAGTTCGCTGCCGTCCTGCGGGCTCAGGGCGATACCGATACTGGCGGTGACGAAGAATTCGCGGTTTTCCAGGACGAAGGGGCGTACCAGGCTGGCCAGGATCTGCTCGGCGACATGGATGGCGCGGTTCAGGGCCATCTCGCGGCTGGCCCGGGGTTGCAGCAACAGGGTGAACTCGTCGCCGCCCATGCGCGCCACGGTGTCGTCGTTGTCGACGCAATCGAGCAGGCGCTCGGCCATGTCCTTGAGCATGCGGTCGCCCGCGGCATGGCCCAGGGAGTCGTTGATCGGCTTGAAGCGGTCCAGGTCGAGGAACATCAGCACCACCCAGGCCTTCTGCCGCTCGGCTTGTTGCAGGGCGGTGTGCAGGCGGTCCTGGAACAGGGAGCGGTTGGGCAGGTGGGTCAGGGCGTCGTAATAGGCCAGGCGATGAATGCGCTGCTCGCTGGCCTTGCGCTCGCTGATGTCGGTGAAGAAGCACACGTAACTGGCCAGGTCGCCTTCGTCGTCGAGCACGGCGGTAATGCCGACCCAGGCCGGGTAGTGTTCGCCGTTACGGCGCTTGAGCCAGACTTCGCCTTCCCAGGTGCCACGGTGGTTGAGCTGCTTGAGCACATAGCGCAGGTGGGCTTCCTGGTGCTCGTCCACCGTCAGCATGCCGGGCAACTGGTCGAGCACGTCGGCCACCGCGTGGCCACTGACGCGGCTGAAGGCCTCGTTGGCCTGGACGATGTAGCCGGCCGGGTCGGTGATCAGGATCGCCGAGGTCGAGTGCTCGAATACCGTGGCGGCCATGCGCAGGTCTTTCTCGGCGCGGCGCTGCTGGCTGATGTCGCGGCCGACGCCGAGGATGCCCTGGAAGCGTTCCTGCTCGTCCCAGACCAGCACCAGGCGCAGCTCGATGGGGATCTTGCGGCCGTCGGCGCGCAGGCAGTCGAAGAGAAACAGCTGGCTCGGCAATTGCGCACGCAGCTGCGCCAGTTGCTCGGGGTCGCTCATGGCCCGGTTGACCCGCTCGATCAGGGCGTAGATACCGGAAAGCTGCGCCGGGTTGGCGATGGTCGAGTTCCAGCCGTTGTCGAAGATCCACTGCACTTCGTAACCCAGCACCGACTGCACCGACGGGCTGACGTAGTTGAGTTGCAGCTGGTTGTCGGTGGAGAAAATCACGTCGCTGATGCTTTCGGCGAGCATGCGGTAGCGCTGTTCGCTGTCGCGCAGGGACTCGCTGGCCTCGATCTGGTCGGTGACGTCCTTGCCGACGCCGATGATCCGCGTGACCAGGCCATTGGCGTCGCGGGTCAGGGCCTGCTCGCGGATGTCGAAGCGCCGCCAGCTCAGGTCCTGGTGGCGGAAGCGCAACTGGCAATGCAGTTGTTCGGCATGGCCGCAATCGCGCTGCTGGCGGCGCATCTGGCGGTACAGTTCGGCGTCCTCGGGGTGCAGGAGGATCTCCCAGAAGCGTTCGCCCATCTGCGCCAGGCGCGCACGGTCATAGCCCAGGGTCTGGCCCAGGTTGCGGTTGCTGAAGATCATCCGCTGGCTTTGCACGTCCTGGACATACAACTGGTCGGGGACCGTGCGCACCACGTCCGACCAGAAGCTCTCGCGTTCGAGCAGCGACAGTTCGACCTGCTTGCGGCTGGTGATGTCACTGATGCTCAGGATCACCGCCTGGTAGTCGCGGCGCTGCTCGGGGAATTTGACCATCAGCCACAGGTGCAGGTGCTGGCCGTCGGCGACGGGCAGGCGGACCTCCAGCTCAAGTTGGGACTGATGGTCCAGCACCGCTTCGAGCAATTGCACGCCGATGCCTTCGATAGCGTTGTCGGAACCCTCGATCAGGCGTTGCCAGGCGCTGTTACAGCAATTCACCCCCAGCAGTTCGAGGGCCACCTGGTTGACCTCGGTGACCTTCAGCTCCTGCAACAGGGTACGGCGCAGCGGCAGGTCGTAGGCCAGGCGCTGCTGCAGGGCCTGGCGACTGCGCAGGCGATGGCGCTCCAGTTGCCCCGGCAGGCCGGAGAGGTCGAGCACGCACAGGGCAACCCCGGTGCCTTCGAAGATGTCGTGATAGCGCCGGCGGCTTTCATGCAGCATGCGATGGCGCCTGCGCATGTTGATCAGCGCCAGCAGCGGGAGCAGGGCGCAGACCAGGCCGAGCAGGCACTTGCCGATCAGCGCTGGCAGCAGTCGCTCGCGGGCCTGCCCGGCATCGAACAGGCCACGCAGTTGCCAGCTGCTGTTGTCGAGGAACGCCAGCATGACGCTTTGCAGCGGCTCGTCACTGCCTTGGGTGGGCTGGTGGCGATTGATGACTTCACCGGTGCGGCTGTTTTCCAGCAACCACAACGGATGGTTGGGGCGGTCCAGGTGCGAGGTCAGTTCGGTGTAGTAGCCGGGTCCCAGGCGCAGCAGCCAGTAGCCGGGATGGTCGCCGCTCTGGCGCAGCAACAGATAGATGTGCCGGTTGTCCGGGCTATTGCTGAAGAAATGGTCGCGGCCCTGGTTGAGCCGCAGCAACTCGTCCAGGGCGCTGCGGTCCGGGGTGGTGCCCAGGCTGTCGACCTGCACGGCACCGTCGGCGTCGAGCCAGGCCAGGCTTTGCAGGGCCGGCAGCTGCGCCTGCAGGTGAGCCAGGATGTCGGGCACCTGCGCAGGCTCCGGCGACGAGCGGTAGGGCAGCATCCGGTTCTGCGCTACCTGCGCCTTGAGCGCCATGTTCAGGGTCATGTGGTCGGCCAGTTCGGCACTGGCATTGAGGCTGTGCCGATGCTGGTCGGCCTGGGTATGCCGATACTGGTCGACCAGTTGCCAGAGCAGCAGGCCGAGCAACAGCAAAACCAGCAGGGCCAGGGCGCTTTTCAGGGAGCCGCGCAATAGCGAGCCGGACGCGCTGGACGGTGTGCGCAAGGGTGTCGGCTGATTGAGATCGGTCAAACGGTGGTCCTGCGGTATGACGGGATGGCAGGTTTAGAGCTGCTGGCTGGCAAATGCCGCGGTCCTGGCGGCGGCTCCGGTGACGCATCATAAGGCCGACGCCCGAAGGGCGGCTAGCATGCCCGCAAACGTGGCAAAGTGCCAGCCCTGTTCGTCGGCGGTTTGCCCAACAAGGCGCATTACGGTAGCTTTGGCCCTTTCCTGGAAGCTGCGGCTTCCTTCATCTGCATCACACCCATTATTTCGTCTCTGACGCTAGGTTTTTCCATGGCTCAATACGTCTATACCATGCATCGGCTGGGCAAGGTTGTCCCGCCGAAGCGGGAAATCTTGAAGAACATCTCCCTGTCGTTTTTCCCGGGCGCCAAGATCGGCGTGCTGGGCCTGAACGGCTCGGGTAAATCCACCTTGCTCAAGATCATGGCAGGCGTGGACACCGAGTTCGACGGCGAAGCCCGGCCGATGCCGGAGCTGAATATCGGCTACCTGCCGCAGGAACCACAGCTCGATCCGACCAAGACCGTGCGTGAAGTGGTCGAGGAAGCGGTCAGCGTGATCAAGGACGCCCAGGCGCGTCTGGACGAGGTCTACGCCGCCTACGCCGAGCCGGATGCCGACTTCGACAAGCTGGCCGCCGAGCAGGCCAAGCTGGAAGCCATCCTGCAGGCCGCCGACGGTCACAACCTGGAGCGCCAGCTGGAAGTCGCCGCCGACGCGCTGCGCCTGCCGGCCTGGGAGGCCAAGGTCGAGCACCTGTCCGGTGGTGAGAAGCGCCGCGTGGCCCTGTGCCGCCTGCTGCTGTCGGCCCCCGACATGCTCCTGCTGGACGAACCGACCAACCACCTGGACGCCGATTCCGTCGCCTGGCTCGAGCACTTCCTGCACGACTTCCCGGGCACCGTGGTCGCCATTACCCACGACCGTTACTTCCTCGACAACGTCGCCGGCTGGATTCTCGAGCTCGACCGCGGCGCCGGTATCCCGTACGAAGGCAACTACTCCGGCTGGCTGGAAGCCAAGTCCGAGCGTCTGGCCCAGGAATCCAAGCAGCAGTCGGCCCATGAAAAGGCCATGAAGGAAGAGCTGGAGTGGGTGCGCAAAGGCGCCAAGGCCCGCCAGTCCAAGTCCAAGGCTCGTCTGCAACGCTTCGAGGAAATGCAGTCGCAGGAATTCCAGAAGCGCAGCGAAACCAACGAGATCTACATCCCGGCCGGTCCGCGCCTGGGTGACAAGGTCATCGAGTTCAAGAACGTCACCAAGGGCTACGGCGACCGCGTCCTGATCGACAACCTGTCGTTCAGCATGCCAAAAGGTGCGATCGTCGGCGTGATCGGTGGTAACGGTGCCGGTAAATCGACCCTGTTCCGCATGCTGATGGGCAAGGAGCAACCGGACTCGGGCAGCATCGAGATCGGCGAAACCGTGCAACTGGCCTGCGTCGACCAGAGCCGCGAAGACCTGGACGGCAACAAGACCGTGTTCCAGCAGATCTCCGACGGTTCCGACCAGCTGCGTATCGGTACCTACGAGATTCCGTCGCGTACCTACGTCGGCCGATTCAACTTCAAAGGTGGCGACCAGCAGAAGTTCGTCAAGGACCTCTCCGGTGGTGAGCGTGGCCGCCTGCACTTGGCCCTGACCCTCAAGGAAGGCGCCAACGTCCTGCTGCTCGACGAACCGTCCAACGACCTGGACGTGGAAACCCTGCGTTCGCTGGAGGAAGCCCTGCTGGACTTCCCGGGCGCCGCCATCGTGATCTCTCACGATCGCTGGTTCCTGGACCGCGTGGCTACCCACATCCTGGCGTACGAAGACGATTCGCAAGCGGTGTTCTTCGAAGGCAACTACACCGAGTACGAAGCCGATCGCAAGAAGCGCCTGGGCGAAGCGGCTGCCCAGCCGCACCGGGTACGGCACAAAAAACTGGCATGACCTGCCGGGTTTTGCACTGAAACGGGGCCTTCGGGCCCCGTTTTTTTGCCTGGGTATTGTGTTGGCCATATCGCAGGCTACGCCAGCTCCCACAAGGTTTTCTGTGGGAGCTGGCGTAGCCTGCGATGCTTTTCAATTTGTATACACTTATACAAATGCACCGTTTAATTTCATAAAAACGACATATTGCCCTGTCGCGGTGCGAGCAGTTCTTGGTAAAGTCTGGAAAAAACACAAAGTCCAACTCTATCTGGTGAATGTCTAAATGCTCGAATCCGTCGAAGACTTCCTCGCGCGCCTCAAACAACGCGACCCTGCCCAACCCGAATTTCACCAGGCTGTCGAAGAGGTGCTGCGTAGCCTCTGGCCATTCCTGGAAGCCAACCCGCATTACCTCAAGGCCGGCATTCTCGAACGCATGGTCGAGCCTGAGCGGGCGATCCTGTTCCGCGTCTCGTGGATGGACGATGCCGGCAAGGTCCAGGTCAACCGCGGCTACCGCATCCAGATGAGCAGCGCCATCGGCCCGTACAAGGGCGGCCTGCGTTTCCACCCGTCGGTGAACCTGGGCGTGCTCAAGTTCCTGGCCTTCGAGCAGGTGTTCAAGAACTCCCTGACCTCGCTGCCCATGGGTGGCGGCAAAGGCGGTTCGGACTTCGATCCCAAGGGCAAGAGCGATGCCGAAGTCATGCGCTTCTGCCAGGCCTTCATGAGCGAGCTGTATCGCCACATCGGTGCCGACCTCGACGTACCGGCCGGTGATATCGGCGTGGGCGCCCGCGAAATCGGCTACATGTTCGGCCAGTACAAGCGCCTGGCCAACGAGTTCACCTCGGTGCTGACCGGCAAGGGCATGACCTACGGCGGCAGCCTGATCCGTCCGGAAGCCACCGGCTACGGCTGCGTGTACTTCGCCGAAGAAATGCTCAAGCGCCAGGACAAGCGTATCGACGGTAGCCGCGTGGCCATCTCCGGCTCCGGCAACGTGGCCCAGTACGCGGCGCGCAAGGTCATGGACCTGGGCGGCAAGGTGATCTCGCTGTCCGACTCCGAAGGCACCCTGTTCTGCGAAGCGGGCCTGACCGACGAGCAGTGGGATGCGCTGATGGAGCTCAAGAACGTCCAGCGCGGTCGCATCAGCGAACTGGCCGAGCGTTTCGGCCTGGAATTCCGCAAGGGCGAGCGCCCCTGGAACCTGCCGTGCGACATCGCCCTGCCATGCGCGACCCAGAACGAGCTGGACGCCGAAGACGCCCGCACCCTGCTGCGCAACGGCTGCATCTGCGTGGCCGAAGGGGCGAACATGCCGACCACCCTGGAGGCTGTGGATATCTTTATCGATGCGGGCATCCTGTTCGCGCCGGGCAAGGCCTCCAACGCCGGCGGTGTTGCGGTGAGTGGCCTGGAAATGTCGCAGAACGCCATGCGCCTGCTGTGGACCGCCGGCGAAGTGGACAGCAAGCTGCACAACATCATGCAGTCGATCCACCATGCCTGCGTGCACTACGGTGAGGAAAACGGCCGCATCAACTACGTCAAGGGTGCCAACATCGCCGGCTTCGTGAAAGTCGCCGACGCCATGCTGGCCCAGGGCGTGGTCTAAACCTCGGGTGTGATGGCGACGATCTCGATCGACTGATCCCCTGCCGGTCGTCGCCACAGCACTTCATCCCCGGGCGCTGCACCCAGCAGCGCCCGACCCAGGGGTGATCCCCAGTTGATCAGGCCATGGGCGGCATCGGCCTGGTCTTCACCGACCAGTTGCACCTGATGCTGCCGGTTCTGTTCATCGATATAGGTCACCCGGCTACCGATCTGCACCTTGTCCGTGGCACTCGCCCTGGGCACCACCTGGGCGCTCTGCAGGCGGGCGCTGAAATAGCGCAGGTCGCGTTCGCTGTCCGCCAGGCGCTGCTTGTCGGCCTGCTCGCCCTGGGCTTGCAGTTCGGTGCGCAAGGCATTGAGCTCGGCGACCCGCTGTTGCAGCTGGGCCAGGCCCTGGGCGGTGACGTAGTTGGGCTGCTCGCTGACCCTGCGCTCCACCGGCTGGTCGGCCTGGGCGGCGGCCTGGTCTTCGTTGACGAATGCTCGGCTCATGAAGGTCTCCTTTCACTGAAGACCATACTGACATGCCGGCAGTTGCCTGGGCTGCCCGTTTGCGACCTATTTGCGTCGGTAGGCGCGGGCGGTGTCACGGTCCTTTTCTTCCTGCCACTGTTCGTCGCGTTCATCCCAGTGGCGGGCGCGGTAGTCCTGCAGGTCCTGGTTCTCCTGCATGGCGTGGCACTGGCGGAAGCCGTCGTCCCAGCCGGTCTCGTACTGGCGGTTGTGCAGATAGCGCGGAACGTCCTTGCGAAAGTCTCCCTCCATCACCCCGGCGGCCTGGCGCCCGCTGCTGCAGCCGTCCTGGAAACCGTCGGCATAGGCCGGCGGGTAGCCTTGGTTGATCAATTGTTCGTGGGTCGATTCGCAACCCGTGAGTGTACCCATTACCACCAACAGCCAGCCAAACCACCGCATGTCCAGACTCTCCGCGTGCCAGGGAAAGTCTAGGGGGTGGTTTGTCGCTGCTTTGTCAAAATGATGTGATCGGCACCTTGCGTTACTGCGGGGGCTGTGGGAGCGGGCTTGCCCCGCGATTGCGTACAGTCAGACCTAGAGCATCGCGGGGCAAGCCCGCTCCCACAGTGAAGCCCTCAGTAGTGATACCACTTGAGCTCCAGCATCACCTCGTTCTGCGCCGACGCCAACTGGCTGAACTCACGCTTCGCACTCAGGCGCAGCCCCAGGTTCTGCGACAGTTCCCACTGCTGGTTCAGGCTCAGGCTGCGGCGCACCTCGCCATTGGTGAAGTAGTCGCCCTTGGCTTCCAGGCTCAGGTTGCCCAACGGGTTTCGCCACAACAGGCCGGTGTTGAAACCGGCGGCCGGGGCGATGAACTGGGCGAAGTCGTTGTTGTGCTCGACCCGCACGGTCCCCAGGGCAAAGCCGAGCATGCCGTCGGCCAGTTGCCAGGTACCGCCGGCACCGCCATTGACGTGGCTGACCAGCACATCGTCCTCGTGCTTGCCGAGCACCCGTTCAAGACCACCGGTTACCTGCCACGACCAGGGCTGCAGCAGGTCGTTGCGCGGGGTCAGCGAGCGGATGGTGGCCAGGTCCAGGCGCTGCACCTGCCAGTCGTTGGTCTCGTACTGGCGCAGCTTGAGCTGGAGGATTTCGATCTGCGCCCCCAGCGGGAAGCCATAGGCATTGTCGTTGAGGTCGTGATAGGCCATGCGCAGGCCGTACTCGGCAAAGGCACGGTCTTCGCGGCTACCCACGCCCAGTTGCCAGGTGCGCGACTGATGGCCATCCTCGGGCAGGCCGGGGCGTTCGATGTCCAGTGCCGGCGGCGGATTGCGGTTGATCGCCCGCAACAATTCGAAGCTGCGTTTGCTGCGCGCCGGGTCACGTTCCTGGCCGTTGGCCCGGTAGCGTTCCAGGCGGTAGGCGGCGTCCTGGATCAGCGCCTGGCGCTCGCGTGGCCGGGCGATGAATCCGGGGCTCTGCAACTGCGCCGTATCGGCACTGAGTGCCAGCACCTGCTGCTGCTCTTCCTGGCTCAGGGGCTTGGCACGTTCAAGTAGCTCGCGTTCTCGCGAGGGGCGATAGTCGATGCGTTCGACCAGCCCCGCCTGCTTGACCGCCTTGACCGTGTCGGTAGGGATCGCTGTCAGCGGGAACTGTGAGGTCAGGTCCAGGCTTGGGCGGGCCACTTGCAGCAGCTCCAGCAGGCGGTAGGAGCAGTTTTCATCGAAGAAGAAGTAGTCGAACTGGATCTGCTTGAGCTCCCAGACGTGTTCGACCATGCGCCCGGTTTCTTCCGGGGTCAGGTTCAACTGGTATTCCCACAGATCGCGGTTTTCCAGGCTGCGGTATTCGGAGAGCTTTTCCTGGTAGGGCACCAGCGCGAACAGCCCGGGGTAGCCGCCCATGAGGCCTTTCCAGGCGTAGAGAATGCTGTTGTCGTTGCCTTCGATATAGGCACCGAAGTTGATCGCGTAGCTGAGCAGGGTGGTCCCGTTGCGCTGCACGTCGGCCTGGTCGATACGCAGCAGGGTATGGCCGAACATCGACGAGGGACTGTTGAGGTAGGCGGCCGGGAAGATCATCGCCGCGCTGTGCGGCGCGATATCCTTGAACCACTGGGTGTATTGCGTGCAGTCCGGCGCAGGCAGGTCATCGAGCTGCAGTTGCTCGCGCAGCCAGCGGGTGCGCGCCGGGAACACGCATTGGGCATGCTGGTCGCCCAGGCTTGCCGGCGCATACAGGGCCTGGACAGTGGCGCGCAGTTCCTGGTCGGGGTGGTGGGCACCGTCTTCGGCGAGGAAGAAGCGCCGGTCATCCACATAGCTGCGCCAGCCGCCGAGCTTGGCGGTTTCGTAGTGCCCAAGGGCGATCCAGTAACGGTCGGCGGCCAGTTGCGCAAGGCGCACATCATCGAGCGAGGGCGCAGCCTGTAGCGGGGCACAGGCACAGAGCGCCAGGTAGGCAAAGCGTTTGAGCATGTCGGGCAACTACGTCTGAATGATGCCGATAGAGGCAGGAAACAACCCGCCCCCGCGCGGGGACGGGCGGACCGGACTTAAGCCTCGGTAGCGTATTTGGCCAGGCGTGGATCGCCTTTCAGTACGGCCAGGGTGTTGCTGTGGACATCTTCTGCGGTGACGTCCGCGGTCTTGAAGATTTCCTGGAAGTGCTGGTGAGTGACGGCGGCGAAGTGGGCGCGGTCTTGCGGGGCGACACCGAGCACCACGGCATAGGTGGTCAAGGCTTCGCCCTGGCCTTTGGCCATGTCTTCGGAGAGCTCGTTCATCATGCCGTTCATGGCGAACCAGGATTTGCCGCCATAGGTCAGCGACGCGTTGGTCGAGCAGCCGTTGGTGCCCGAGGTCATGCCGAAGGTGGCGTTGCCGGAAGTACCGTTGGTGGTGGACGCAAGGAAGTGGGCCGGTGTGCCGCGCTGGCCCTCGAACAGCATGTTGCCCCAGCCGCAGTCCGGTCCGCCGGGCGCCTGGGCCATGGCATTGAGGGAAACCGCGGTGAACAGAGTACCCAGAAGAATCCGTTTCATAGCAATGTTCTCGTTCTAATCGTGCAAACCAAAGGTCAGGGTTGTCTGGCATCGCTGTCGCAGCGTGCCAGGGGCGGGTCGGTGTATACCCAGCCGCGCAGGTTGGAGTTTAGGCACGATCTAAGGCTTGCGTGATTAATTGCCAAAAATTGCTTGAAAAAGTTGACGTAGAGCGGGTTTTGGACACTGCGACATATTGTAGCGATGAGCCTTGCAAGGCGCGGCCGGGCGGCGCCAGAATGCTTTCATCTGCCCCGCCGAAGTAAGGAAGCCCGATGCCCGATCCTGTCGCTGCGAGCCTGCGTCTTGCGCCAGAAGCCTTGACCCGGCCGTTTTCCGCCGAACAGTTCGCTTTTTCCACCACCAATGATCTGGAGCCTTTTCGCGGTGTGCTTGGCCAGGAACGTGCCGTCGAAGCCTTGCAGTTCGGCGTCGCCATGCCACGTCCCGGTTACAACGTATTTGTCATGGGCGAGCCCGGCACCGGGCGTTTCTCGTTCGTCAAACGCTACCTCAAGGCCGAAGGCAAGCGCCTGCAAACGCCGTCGGACTGGGTCTATGTCAATAACTTCGAAGAGCCTCGCGAGCCGCGGGCCCTGGAATTACCGCCCGGCAGCGCGGGTGTGTTCGCCAGCGACATCGGTCACCTGATCGACAACCTGGTCGCAACCTTTCCCGCGGTGTTCGAGCACCCCTCCTACCAGCAGAAGAAGAGCGCCATCGACCGCGCTTTCAACCAGCGCTACGACCGTGCCCTGGATGTGATCGAGCGGGCCTCGCTGGAAAAAGACGTGGCCCTGTACCGCGACAGCAGCAACGTCGCGTTCACCCCGATGCTCGACGGCAAGGCCCTGGACGAAGCCGAGTTCGGCCAGTTGCCGGAGTCCGAGCGCGAGCGCTTCCACGAGGACATCGCCGCTCTGGAAGAGCGCCTCAATGAGGAGCTGGCGAGCCTGCCGCAATGGAAGCGTGAGTCGAGCAACCAGCTGCGTCAGCTCAATGAAGAAACCATCACTCTGGCGTTGCAGCCATTGCTGGCACCGCTGTCAGAAAAATACGCAGAAAACGCCGAAGTCTGCGCCTACCTGCAGTCCATGCAGGTCAACCTGCTGCGCACCGTGGTCGAGCAGCTGGTCGATGACAGCAAGGTCGACGCGGTGGCGCGCAAGCTGCTCGAAGAGCAGTACGCACCCAGCCTGGTGGTCGGCCACCATGCCAGTGGCGGTGCGCCGGTGGTGTTCGAGCCGCACCCGACCTACGACAACCTGTTCGGCCGAATCGAATACAGCACCGACCAGGGCGCGCTGTACACCTCCTACCGGCAGTTGCGCCCTGGTGCCCTGCATCGGGCCAATGGCGGCTTCCTGATCCTTGAAGCGGAGAAGATGCTCGGCGAACCCTTCGTCTGGGATGCGCTCAAGCGCGCGCTGCAGTCGCGCAAGCTGAAGATGGAGTCGCCGCTGGGCGAGCTGGGCCGGGTAGCGACCGTGTCGCTGACGCCGCAGATGATCCCGCTGCAGATCAAGGTCATCATCATCGGCGCCCGCCAGCTGTATTACGCGCTGCAGGACCACGACCCGGACTTCCAGGAGATGTTCCGGGTGCTGGTGGACTTCGATGAAGACATCCCGATGGTCGACGAGAGCCTGGAGCAGTTCGCCCAGTTGCTCAAGACCCGCACCAGCGAGGAGGGCATGGCGCCCCTGAGCGCCGATGCGGTGGCACGCCTGGCGACCTACAGCGCGCGCCTGGCCGAACACCAGGGGCGGTTGTCGGCGCGTATTGGCGACCTGTTCCAGCTGGTCAGCGAAGCGGATTTCATCCGCCACCTGGCCAATGACGAAATGACCGATGCCGGTCATATCGAGCGGGCGCTCAAGGCCAAGGCCACCCGCACCGGGCGGGTGTCGGCGCGGATCCTCGACGACATGCTGGCCGGGATCATCCTCATCGATACTGAAGGCGCGGCGGTGGGCAAGTGCAACGGCCTGACGGTGCTGGAGGTCGGTGACTCGGCCTTCGGCGTGCCGGCACGAATTTCCGCCACGGTCTATCCCGGCGGCAGCGGCATCGTCGATATCGAGCGTGAGGTCAATCTCGGCCAGCCGATCCACTCCAAGGGGGTGATGATCCTCACCGGCTACCTGGGCAGTCGCTATGCCCAGGAATTCCCCCTGGCGATTTCGGCGAGCATCGCCCTGGAGCAGTCCTACGGCTACGTGGACGGCGACAGTGCGTCGCTGGGCGAGGCCTGCACCCTGATCTCGGCGCTGTCGAAGACACCGCTCAAGCAGTGCTTCGCCATTACCGGTTCGATCAACCAGTTCGGCGAAGTGCAGGCGGTCGGTGGGGTCAACGAGAAGATCGAGGGCTTCTTCCGCCTCTGCGAGGCCCGGGGCCTGACTGGCGAGCAGGGAGCAATCATCCCGCGCGCCAACGTTGCCACCCTGATGCTCGATGAGCGGGTGCTGCAGGCGGTGCGTGCCGGCATGTTCCATGTCTACGCGGTGAGCCAGGCCGACGAGGCGCTGAGCCTGCTGGTCGGCGAACCGGCGGGTGAGCCGGATGCCGACGGGCAGTTCCCCGAGGGCAGCGTCAACGCCCGGGTGGTGGAGCGTCTGCGGGTGATCGCCGAGATGATCGGCGAAGAAGAGCTCAAGGAGGCCGAGAAGGAGCACGCCGAACAGCCTCTGGCCCAGGTCAAGCTGTCCTGAGTCAAATTATCGGCGTCCCGGCGGCCTTGACCACCGGGCGCCGGTTTTTCTACACCCGGGTGGATTTCTTCTATTCTTCAATTCAGGGAGCGTAGCAACCACAGGAGTGAATCAGCCTTGCCTGCAGGGCTGAAACACAGGGTTTACCGAGGATCGTCGCCATGCCGCGCAGCCTCAGCCTCACCCGCCAATGCCTGGGCCTGGTGACCCGCATTGAATGCAGCATCCGCCCACTGGCCGGCGACAACGGCATGTGGACCCTGCTGTTCGCCGCCGGCATGGCTGGCGAACAACCTTCCGCCATCAAGGCCCAGGGGCCGTTCCATGGACCCTTCGTGGCCGAGTCGGTGCTCAACGCCATTGTCGATAGCCTGACCCTGCACGGTTACCAGCTGGCCGACGATCCGCAGATCTGGAGCGTGCACCTGCAGGCCCAGCTGCGCCGGGTCAATGGTGAGCGTGTCCATCACGTCGGCGACATTCAGTTCCACCCGGAAACCTGACGCCTCCGGGGGCCTGATCATCGCGCCTGTGGCAGCGTGCCACGGGCTTTTCCTGTCATGACTGGCTGTTATACTCGCGCTCGCTTTTTTGCCACCTGACGGGTTTTCAATGGAACGTTTTATCGAAAATGCGATGTATGCCTCGCGCTGGCTGCTCGCGCCGATCTATTTTGGCCTGTCGTTGGGCCTGCTGGCACTGGCACTGAAGTTCTTCCAGGAGATCTTCCACGTCCTGCCCAACATCTTCTCCCTGGCCGAGGCCGACCTGATCCTGGTGATCCTGTCGCTGATCGACATGGCCCTGGTCGGTGGCTTGCTGGTGATGGTGATGATCTCCGGCTACGAGAACTTCGTCTCGCAGCTGGACATCGACGAAGACAAGGAAAAGCTCAACTGGCTGGGCAAGATGGACTCGTCTTCGCTGAAGATGAAAGTCGCTGCCTCCATCGTGGCGATCTCCTCGATCCACCTGCTGCGGGTGTTCATGGATGCGCGCAACATCGAGACCGAATACCTGATGTGGTACGTGATCATCCACATGACCTTCGTGGTCTCGGCCTTCGCCATGGGGTACCTGGACAAGCTGACCAAGCACTGATCGTCCGCCAGGCGCGTTAAATCACCGCCCGTCCGTTGCAAAACGGACGGGCGGTTGTGTTTCTGCCTTGTGCTTTGCGCAGTGCTGTAGAAAAAATGAGCAGTCACTCGAAGTGCCAGTAACGAGGTGTCGCAATGAACCTGCACGAACTGAACACCGAGGCCAAGGCCGGTCATGTCGAAGAGCTCAACCTGATCGCCATCGAAGGCGGCGACTACATTCTCGAAGCCCGGGTCAAAGGCCACGCCTACCCATTGTCGGATCCCCGTGGAAAGCGTCTGCAAGTGCACTCGGTGGTCGATGCACAGCGCTTGCTCAGTGGTTTGCCTGCGGTGCCGCTGCACCTGGTGCACTGGTCGATGGACGACGAGATGTGCGGCGGCAGCAACGCCGGTGACGGCGACATGAAGATACCGATGCCGCGCCGTTCCGCCTGGTAGCTGATCTGCCTCGTCGCAGTGTGCTAGGCTGCTCGCCCTTTTCATAAAGGGCGCGGTTGTCGTGCGCCCTGCTGCGGAGCAAGCAAATGTCCGAAATCAATCTGTCTACCGACGAAACTCGCGTCAGCTACGGCATCGGCCGCCAGCTGGGTGGCCAACTGCGTGACAACCCGCCACCGGGCGTGAGCCTGGAAGCGATCCTGGCCGGCCTGACCGACGCCTTCAATGGCCAGGACAGCCGCGTCAGCGAAGAAGACCTGTCGGCCAGCTTCAAGGTCATCCGCGAAATCATGCAGGCCGAAGCCGCTGCCAAGGCCGAAGCGGCCGCTGGCGCCGGTAAAGCTTTCCTGGCTGAAAACGCCAAGCGTGACGGCATCACCACCCTGGCCTCGGGTCTGCAATTCGAAGTCCTGACCGCAGGTGAAGGCGCCAAGCCAAGCCGCGAAGACAGCGTGCGCACCCACTACCATGGCACCCTGATCGACGGCACCGTGTTCGACAGCTCCTACGAGCGCGGCCAGCCGGCCGAGTTCCCGGTCAGCGGCGTGATCGCCGGCTGGACCGAAGCCCTGCAACTGATGAACGCCGGTAGCAAATGGCGCCTGTACGTGCCGAGCGAGCTGGCTTACGGCGCCCAGGGCGTTGGCAGCATCCCGCCGCACAGCGTGCTGGTGTTCGACGTCGAGCTGCTGGACGTTCTGTAATACCTGTCGCGGGGCAAGCCCGCTCCCACAGGGTCATCTGTGGGAGCGGGCTTGCCCCGCGATGCTTTCAATGCCACTCGGCTCCCCCGGGGCGCAACGCCCGGGCATAGCAGAACAGGAACAGGTTCCTCACCAGTTCCTTGAGCACGACCGGCTCGCTTGAATTCAAACCATTGAGATCCAGGTCACCCTGGTCGCGCAGTTCGTCCAGTGCTTCTTCTTCAAGCACGGCACACACCTCGCCGGTTTCCCGGTGCAGGATGCGCAGGTACGGATGGGGGCGGTCAAGCCAGGCGTCTATCAGATAAGTCATGGCTATTCTCCTTGGAAGCGCCCAATGAGAATAATTCTTATTATCAAAATAGCAAGGGCCTATTGGCAAAAAAATGCCGGAGGGTGCAGCGTGCCGTTCCGAGGCTGGCGGCCAGCCCCGGAACCACAGAAGTCAGACCTTGCGGACGAACTCCGACTTCAGCTTCATCGGGCCGATGCCGTCGATCTTGCAGTCGATGTCGTGGTCGCCATCGCACAGACGGATATTCTTGACCTTGGTGCCGACCTTGACCACCAGCGAGGTGCCCTTGACCTTCAGGTCCTTGATCACGGTGATGGTGTCGCCGTCCTGCAGGACGTTGCCCACCGCATCCTTCTTCACCGTCTCGTCGCTGGTCGCTTCGGCTTCACCGCTGGCCGACCACTCGTGGGCGCACTCGGGGCAGACCAGCTGGGTGCCGTCTTCGTAGGTGTATTCGGAGTTGCATTTGGGGCAGGGTGGCAAAGTGCTCACTGGGGTTCCTCAAGACAAGCGGGTACAAAACCTACATTGTATAGGGTTTTGTTGCGAGAGGGGGAATGCAATCGCGGGGCAAGCCCGCTCCCACAGGGTCAACTGCTGTGGGAGCGGGCTTGCCCCGCGATAGGGGAGGTGACGTATCAGTGGGTACGAGCGACCGCGAACTCGCTCAGCTCCACCAGGGCATCGCGGTATTCGCTGGCCGGCAGCACGTCCAGGCAGGCGATGGCGCGGGCCACGTAGTCGCGGGCGAGCTGGGCGGTGTAGTCCAGCGAACCTGAGGCTTCGACCGCGGCGCGGATGCTTTCCAGGTCCTCGATGCCGCCTTTCTGGATCGCCTGGCGGACCAGGGCGGCCTGTTCGGCGGTGCCTTCGCGCATGGTGTAGATCAGCGGCAGGGTCGGCTTGCCTTCGGCCAGGTCGTCGCCGACGTTCTTGCCCAGGGTCTGGGCATCGCCCTTGTAGTCGAGCAGGTCGTCGACCAGCTGGAAGGCCACGCCCAGGTGGTCGCCGAAGGTGCGCAGGGCCTCGCGCTGCTCGGGGGTGGCCCCGGCCAGGGCGGCGGCACTGTGGGTCGAGGCTTCGAACAGCATGGCGGTCTTGCCGCGAATGACGTCCATGTAGACTTCTTCGGTGGTGCTGGCGTCGCGTACCTTGGACAACTGCAGGACTTCGCCCTCGGCGATGACCCGGGTGGCCTTGGAAAGGATCTGCATGACCGGCATCGAGCCCAGTTCGACCATCATTTCGAACGAGCGCGAATAGAGGAAGTCGCCGACCAGTACGCTCGGCGCATTGCCCCACAGCGCGTTGGCGGTGGAACGGCCACGGCGCATGCCGGACATGTCGACCACGTCGTCGTGCAGCAGGGTGGCGGTGTGCAAAAATTCGATGGTGGCAGCCAGCAGGCGCACGTCGTCGCCTTCGCGGCCCAGGGCCTTGCCACACAACAGAACCAGCAGCGGGCGCAGGCGCTTGCCGCCGGCCGACGTGATGTAATCGCCGATTTTCGATACCAGCGGTACACGCGAAGTCAGCTGTTTCTTGATAATCTCGTCAACGGCGCTGAAGTCATCCGCTACCGCGCGGTAGAAAGCTTGGGGTTGCATCGGCCACAGGTGCTCCATAAAGGTTGCGCGGCATGCTAGGTCGCGGGTCCCGGCGTGTCAAGGCGCGGTCCCGGCGGGCCGGGGTCGGGACTTGCAAGGGCGGCGTGGCTTGCGTACAATCGCGCACCCTGAACTTCCTGGGCAGCACCTGCCTTACGCAATTGCACTGGGCCGTTCCAGCCCTATGCAGCCATGCCAGCCAATACTCTTCCTATAAAGAGCTGGGTGAGCAGGATTATCGGAGAAATACCATGTACGCAGTAATTGTTACCGGTGGCAAGCAGTACAAAGTCGCCGAAGGTGAATACCTGAAAATCGAAAAACTGGAAGTCGCCACTGGCGAATCCGTTACTTTCGACCGCGTTCTGTTGGTTGCCAATGGCGACGACGTGAACATCGGCGCTCCAGTCGTTGCTGGTGCCAAAGTTGTTGCTGAAGTGATCTCGCAAGGTCGTCACGACAAAGTGCGCATCATCAAGTTCCGTCGCCGTAAGCACCACATGAAGCGTATGGGCCACCGCCAGTGGTTCACCGAAATCAAGATCACCGGTATTTCGGCTTAATCGCCAAAATCCCATTTCTGGAGAATTGAACCATGGCACACAAAAAAGCTGGTGGTAGTACCCGTAACGGTCGCGACTCAGAAGCCAAACGCCTTGGCGTGAAGATGTATGGCGGCCAGGCTATCGTTCCTGGCAACATCATCGTGCGTCAGCGCGGCACCCAATTCCACGCTGGCTACGGCGTTGGCATGGGCAAGGATCACACCCTGTTCGCCAAGATCGCGGGTAAGATCAAGTTCGAAGTAAAAGGCGAGTTCAATCGTCGTTACGTGAGCGTCGTTGCCGAGTAATCGCGCGATCGCTGGAAAAGCCCTGTCTTGCGACGGGGCTTTTTCGTTTGTGGGGTGAGTCTCTTGCAAAGCTGTTTGTATGGGCTGCCGGCGTGGGTTGTTACTGTCGTGACGGGGCCGCCGCGCTCATTTTTGCAAGAGCCTTATGTCTTTGAGTCATTCAGCTCGTCCAGCTGACGAGAGGCGGTTTTTATGAAGTTTGTTGACGAAGTATCGATCCGGGTCAAAGCCGGTGACGGCGGTAACGGTTGCATGAGCTTCCGCCGCGAAAAATTCATCGAGAACGGTGGTCCCAACGGCGGTGACGGTGGCGACGGCGGCTCGGTGTTCATGGTTGCCGACGAGAACCTCAATACCCTGGTCGACTACCGCTACACCCGTCATTTCGAAGCCCAGCGCGGCTCCAATGGCGGCAGCACCGACTGCACCGGCAAGAAGGGCGACGACCTGATCCTGCGCGTGCCGGTCGGCACCACGGTGATCGACGCCGCCACCCAGGAAGTCATCGGCGACCTGGTCACCCCTGGCCAGAAACTGATGGTGGTCCAGGGCGGCTGGCACGGCCTGGGCAACACCCGTTTCAAATCCAGTACCAACCGGGCGCCACGCCAGACCACGCCGGGCAAGCCGGGCGAGCAGCGTGACCTGAAGCTGGAAATGAAAGTGCTGGCCGACGTCGGCCTGCTGGGCCTGCCGAACGCCGGCAAGAGTACCTTCATCCGCTCGGTATCGGCCGCCAAGCCGAAAGTCGCCGACTACCCGTTCACCACCCTGGTGCCGAACCTGGGCGTGGTCAGCGTCGACCGCTGGAAGAGCTTCGTCATTGCCGACATTCCCGGCCTGATCGAAGGCGCCTCCGAAGGTGCCGGCCTGGGTATCCGCTTCCTCAAGCACCTGGCGCGTACCCGCATTCTGCTGCACCTGGTCGACATGGCCCCGCTGGACGAAAGCAGCCCGGCCGATGCCGCTGAAGTGATCGTCAACGAGCTGACCCAGTTCAGCCCGTCGCTGGCCGAGCGTGAGCGCTGGCTGGTACTGAACAAGTCGGACATGGTCATGGACGACGAGCGCGACGAGCGCGTCAAGGAAGTGGTCGAGCGCCTGCAGTGGGAAGGTCCGGTCTACGTGATCTCGGCCATCTCCAAACAGGGCACCGAGCAGCTCAGCCGCGACATCATGCGCTACCTCGAAGACCGCGCCGACCGCCTGGCCAACGATCCGGCCTACGCCGAAGAGCTGGCCGAGCTCGACCAGCGCATCGAAGACGAGGCCCGTGCCCAGCTGCAGGCCCTGGACGATGCCCGCGCCCTGCGCCGCAGCGGCGTGAAGAGCGTGCACGACATCGGCGACGATGATGACGACGATTGGGATGATGACGACGAAGACGGTCCGGAAATCATTTACGTGCGCGACTGACGCGTTGCAGTACACTAAACGCCGCTCTGATGAGCGGCGTTTTAGTATCTAAAGATCTATATAGGTTGGAAGAAGATGCGGAGCAAGGTGACGGGTGCGCAGCGCTGGGTCGTGAAAATCGGTAGTGCCCTGCTGACAGCGGATGGCAAGGGCCTGGATCGTGCGGCCATGGGTGTCTGGGTCGAGCAGATGGTGGCGTTGCATGAAGCGGGTGTCGAATTGGTGCTGGTGTCGTCCGGGGCGGTGGCCGCGGGCATGAGCCGCCTGGGCTGGGCCAAGCGACCGAGTGCGATGAACGAGCTGCAGGCTGCTGCCTCGATCGGCCAGATGGGCCTGGTGCAGGCCTGGGAGTCGAGCTTTGCCGAGCATGGCCGGCACACGGCGCAGATTCTTCTGACCCACGACGACCTGTCGGACCGCAAGCGTTACCTCAATGCCCGCAGCACCCTGCGCACCCTGGTGGAGCTGGGCGTGGTGCCGGTGATCAACGAGAACGACACCGTGGTCACCGACGAGATCCGTTTCGGCGACAACGACACCCTGGCGGCCCTGGTGGCCAACCTGGTGGAAGCCGACCTGCTGGTGATCCTCACCGACCGTGACGGCATGTTCGACGCCGACCCGCGCAACAACCCTGATGCCCAGCTGATCTACGAAGCCCGTGCCGACGATCCGGCCCTGGATGCGGTGGCCGGTGGCACCGGTGGCGCCCTGGGCCGTGGCGGCATGCAGACCAAGCTGCGCGCCGCGCGCCTGGCCGCCCGTTCCGGCGCCCACACCATCATCGTCGGCGGGCGCCTGGAGCGCGTGCTCGACCGCCTCAAGGCCGGTGAGCGCCTGGGCACCCTGCTGTCGCCCGAGCGCGGCATGCTGGCGGCGCGCAAGCAGTGGCTGGCCGGCCACCTGCAGACCCGTGGCACCCTGGTGCTCGACGATGGCGCGGTGAAGGCCTTGCGCAGCGACAACAAGAGCCTGCTGCCGGTCGGGGTCAAGACCGTGCAGGGCAGCTTCCGCCGTGGCGAGATGGTGGTCTGCGTCGGCCCGGACGGCCTGGAAGTGGCCCGCGGCCTGGCCAACTACAGCGCCCTGGAAGCGCAGAAGATCATCGGCCAGTCCTCCGAAGCCATCGAAGGCCTGCTGGGCTACAGCGCAGAGCCTGAGCTGGTGCACCGTGACAACCTGATTCTGGTCTGATCTGAGGAAACTGCCGTGTTCAAAGGGATAGTTGCAGCGGCGCTGCTGGCCTTGCCAGTGCTGGCGTCGGCCGAGGAAATCGGTCAGGTGTCGACCGTGTTCAAGTTCGTCGGGCCGAACGACCGCATCGTGGTCGAGGCATTCGACGATCCGAAGGTGGAAGGGGTGACCTGCTACCTGTCGCGGGCCAAGACCGGTGGCGTGAAGGGCGGCCTGGGCCTGGCCGAGGACCGCGCCGAAGCCTCGATCGCTTGTCGCCAGGTGGGGCCGATTCGTTTCAAGGAACAGCTCAAGGACGGTGACGAGGTGTTCAAGGAGCGCACCTCGCTGGTGTTCAAGACCATGCAGGTGGTGCGCTTTCTCGACAAGAAGCGCAACACCCTGGTCTACCTGGTGTACTCGGACCGGCTGATCGAAGGCAGTCCGCAGAATGCGGTGACGGCGATTCCGATCTTGCCATGGCCGCAGCAGTGATACAGGGCTGAATGCATCGCGGGGCAAGCCCGCTCCTACAGGTGTCATAAAACCCTGTGGGAGCGGGCTTGCCCCGCGATAACCTCGCCATCACCTCAGGCCGAGGTTTCTTCCTCGGCTTCTTCGCGCACCACCGCCTTCACTTCATCGCGACGGCTGATGAACTTCCAGTCCGCCTCGTCGATGTAGATGCCGTTCGGCCCGCTACCGCCTTCCAGGTCGATCGCCACCCGCGCCGACACCTGCGGCTTCACGCTCGCCAGGATCGGTACGAAGCCCAGCTGCAGGCTGGTTTCCAGCAGCGCCGCCTGGTTGCGTTCGTCGATGTCGGCCGCTTCGTCCAGGTAGTACGGCAGGCGCACACGGCCGGCCAGGTCGCGGTCCATCAGGTGCAGCAACAGGTACATGTTGGTCAGCGCCTTGATGGTCATGGTGGTGCCGTTGGACGCCGCGCCATCGATGTCGGTGTGGATCACCGGCTGGCCACCGACCTTGGTGATCTCGAAGGCCAATTCGAACAGGTCCTTCAGGCCCAGCTGGTTGTGGTTGGCCGCCACCAGCCGTGCCAGGTACTCCTTGGCCTCTTCGTTCTTGTTGTCCTGCTCGGCGCTCTGGGTCAGGTCGAACACCGACAGGGTCTCGCCTTCCTCGTACTGGCCGGCGCTGTGGATGATCTGGTCGATGTGCTTGAGCGCTTCCTTGTTCGGCGCCAGGACGATGCGGAAGCTCTCCAGGTTGGAGACCTGGCGCTTGTTGATCTCGCGGTTGAACAGCGCCAGCTGGTGTTCGAGGCTGTCGTAGTCGCTGCGGATGTTGCGCAGGGTCCGGGCGATGTCGGTGACCGCCGCACGGCGCGCCTTGCCCAGGGTCAGGGCTTCTTCGGTGCGGTGCGAGTAGGCGTTGATCAGCAGCTGCAGGCGGCGCTCCATGTCGTCTTCGCTGTCGAACTTGGCCACGCCCTTGAGGCGCACCTGGGCGTACAGCGCCTCGATCTGGCCGTCGACGCGCAGCAGGCCTTGCCAGCTGTCCTGGTAGTCGTTGAGCAGCGGCAGCAGGTTGTCCATGGAGTCGTCCACCGGCTCCATGAACGGCGTGCCGAACGGCAGGTCGGCAGGCAGCAGCTGGCGACGGCGCAGGGCGTCGTCGAGAGTGCGCTGCTTGGCTTCCATGTCAGCGATCTGCCGGCCGACCAGTTGCAGCTTGGCCGACAGCTGCTGGACGCGCTCGGTGAAGGCATCGCTGGAACGCTTGAGCTCGTCCTGGGCGGCTTCCATCTGCGCCAGCTGCTCGAGCTTGTCGCCTTCCTCGGCGGACAGGGTCTGGGTGCGGCGGAAGTCTTCCAGGGCCTTCTGCGCATCCAGTACCTGCTGGTACAGGGCTTCGGTCTGGGTCTTGCTCGCGGCGCGGTCGGCGGCCACGGCCTGCTGGGTCTTGAGCTGCTTGAGCTCTTTTTCCAGGCGCTCCTTCTGGTCGCGCAGGGCGGCGCGGTCGGCCAGGGCCTGCAGGGCCGGCGGCTCGATGTGCGAAAGGTCGATGGACAGGCCCGGGGCTTCGAAACGCTCGCCCTTGAAGCCGTCGAGCACCGCTTCCAGTGATTTCACCCACAGGTCGCTGTCATCCAGCTCGATGCCGCGGTCGCCCAGCGGCAGGCTGAACAGGGCGCCGTTGAACAGGCGCATCAGGCGCTCGACGTCCTGCTGGGAGAACTCTTCGCGCAGGCGCGCATAGCTGTTGTTGTCGGCGTGGTCGAGTTGCTGCTTGACCGACTTGAGGCGCTTTTCCAGCTCGCGCAGACGCTCTTCCAGATCCTCCGCGCTGAACTGGCGCGACTGGGCCAGTGCGCCGGCCAGTTCGTCGTGGGCGTCCTTGGCGGCCAGCAGTTGCTGCTCCAGGACCTTGACGTCATCGATCAGGGCAAAGCGGTGCTTGAGCACCGACAGCTCGCCCAGCCAGCGCTGTACGCCAGTGATCTCGCGTTCCAGGCGCATCAGCTCCTGGGTGCCGCCACGCTGGTCGTTCTGCAGGTGGTCCTGTTCGTTCTTGTAGTGCTCGGCCTGGATCACCAGCTCCTCTTTACGGGCGCTGGCGTAGTCTTGCCAGGTGCCCAGCAGCGAGTCGAGCAAGGGCGACAGGCGATGCAGCTTGCCGCGCAGGATGTCGCGCTGGATCACGCCGTTGGCCAGGGCCTCTACCAGAGGGCCGGCGGCAACCAGGGAGTTGTAGTCCTGCTCCATGCGGCGCACGTCGCGGAAGGCTTCTTCGCAGGCGGCGATGTAGTCGACGCTGCCCGAGCGCAGGCTGTGCTCGAAGGCATCGAGGAACAGCTGCTTGAGCTTGGCCGCGGTGATCTCGCGCATGTGCAGCAGGTTGATGAACAGTGCGCGGAAGGTCTTCAGGCTCTGCTCGCTGGTGGAGCGCAGCGGGATCAGGGTCAGGTCCAGCGGGATCGAGGTGTGGCCACCGACCAGCAGGCGGCGCAGTTCGTCGGGCTTGAGCTCGTAGGCTTTCAGGCCGTTGCGCTCAAGGTTGTTGAACAGCTCTTTCTGGCGCAGGCAGGTGTCGTTCTTCTGGTAGTGACCCAGGTCCAGCTCGCCGGCATAGGCGAAGAACTGGTGACCGAAGCCGCCACCCGGGCCGCGGCCGACCACACCGATCACGTGCGGGCCGTGGGGCAGGTTGACTTCGCAGAGGATGTAGCTGGTGTCGCTGGCAAAGTAGAAGCGCCGCGACTGCTCCAGGCTGTACTTGCCGAAACTCATATCGGACATGCGCGCCAGGATCGGGAACTGCAGGGCGTTGATCGAGGCACTCTTGCCCAGGTTGTTGGCACCGTAGACCGACAGCGGGTGTTCCAGGGGGAACAGGCCAAGGCTGTAGCCAGCGGTGTTGAGCAGTGCGAAGCGGCGGATGCCGTAGCGTTCCTGGCTCATGCGTCAATCTCCTGTTGCTCTTCGGCAATGGCCCGGGCCAGGGCCTCTTCTTCGCTTTCCTCGAACGGTGTGAGGTCAAGCGGGTCGTCGGTGCGGTTCAGCTCCTCGGGGCTTTCTTCCTCGACCAGCACCGGCGCCGGCAGCGGCAAGGCGCTGTGCAGGCTGGCGGCCAGGTCGCGGTCCTGCTGGACCGACAGGCAGACATCGAGGAAGCGGTGCATCGGCGGCAGGAAGCGGTAGATGCCGTTCTCTTCATGGGCAAAGCCGAGCTGGGTCATGCGGCGCATGATCTTTTCTTCCAGCTCGTCGGGGGTCTGGACCTCGGCCTGGATAAACAGGTCGCGATATTTTTCCAGCATCGACGGCAGTTCGTCGCGGCCGAGGCTGCCGCCGTCGAGCACCGACATCGGGTCGCGGCCCTGGTCGGCCAGGTGCTCGACCAGGATGAAAGTGAACAGCGCCAGGCGCTGGGCGGTCTTGTTGACCTGGGCGGCGGCCTGCTCGGGGACGAAGTAGTAGAAGCCACGGGTGTCGCACACCAGCTCGAAGCCCAGGGCCTTGAACAGGCCGCGGTACTGGTCCTGGAAGTTCGACAGCTGGGCGTACAGCTCGGGGTCGCGGCGGCTGATGTGGAAGCCCTTGAACAGCTCGCGGAAGATCGGCGCGAGCTGGGACAGTTCGGAAAGATCAAGATGCATGGGCAGGGCTCGCAATAGGCTCAGGCGAAGGTTCGCGGCTGGATGTCAGGGCGAAGGAACGCAAGCTGACCAGGTGTTCGCGGGTGATGTAATCGCGGCGTTCGAGGCGCTCGCGGGCAAAGCGCTTTTCCCGCGACAGGCGCGAGAACCAGTACAAGAGCTCGTCGGTGGCGCCTTCGGGCTCCTGCTCCAGCAGCCAGACCATCAGGTCCGGCAGGGGCAGGGCGCCTTCGCAGCGTTCGAGCATTTCCTTGACCGTGCGCGGCGCGCGCGGCGCATCGCCCCGGTTGCTCTTGTGGGCCTTGGGGAACTGCGCAGGCTTGGGCTCGAAGCGGGCCAGGGCATAGACGTAGGCCTCGACCTGGCTGGCGCTGCCGAGGAAGGTGCTTTGCGGTCGGGTAAACAGCGGCATGGCCGCCTGGGGCACGGCGTCCAGGCCCTTGCGGCGGATCACCGAGAGGGCCAGGGCGGCGCCACGGGTCACGGCGTTGTGCCGGCGGGCTTCCTCACGCAGCGGCAGCAGCAGTTCGCGGGCATGGCGCAGGGTCAGCTGGGCGCTGGTCTGCATCTCGAGGATGCGCGCATGGGTGCGCAGCAGCATGTCGTCGTCGACCAGGTGGCCCAGGCGCGCCTGCTCGCCCAACAGGCGCAGCAGCACGGTCTCGACCTTGCGCACGCCCTGTTCGAAGGCGCCGTCGGCGTTGACCAGCTGGATCATCGGCTCGACATACTCGTCCCAGGTCGCCAGGACTTCGGCGTAACGCTGGCGCAGGGGAATCTGCCGGTCGCTGGTCTTGGCCCGTTCGGCCACGGCGACCAGGGCCTGTTCGTCGTTGTCGAGTTTCTTCAGGACATCGCGCACGCGCATGTCGAGCAGGCGCAGCTGGCGTGCCAGGTCGTTGCTGTCGCGCGTTTCGAAGGCGTCCTGGATGTGCCCGGCCAGGCGCTCCAGGTGGCGCAGGTAGGCTTCGATCTCCAGGCACAGGCCCAGGCGGTGTTCGCGGCGCAGGTAGGCGAGGAAGTCGTGGATCTGCGCGTTGAGCTCGAAACGGTTGGGGCTTTTCGCCACCGGCACCAGGATATCCAGGCGGATCCAGACGTCGAGCAGGCTGGTGATGTCCTGGGGCGTGCTCTCCAACTGCTGGTTGGCCAGTTGCAGGCGCAGCTCGGCGAGGCTCAGGGTGCCCCCGTCGAAGCGTTCGCACAACGGCTCAAGCAAGGCCCAGTGTTCGGCTAGGGCGCGCAGGACGCGCTTGGGTTCGATCATTGGCGGGTCGACTCGTTGCCAAATAAAAGCGCCGATTGTACTGCATCAGGTGGCTGTCGATTCACCCCCTGATCGTTTCAACGGGCATCCGGGCGGATTTGTGCCGATCAACAGCGGCAGCGAACGGCGAACAGCGGTAGAATGTCGCCCCTGACTTATCCACAGATGACCGATCCTTGTTAGTCGAGTCCCGCCGCCGCGCTTACCTCAACGCCATGCAAGTGGTGCACTGGCTGCCGCGTACCGAACTGCCGTTCGCCGCCCCGTCGCGCCCGGAGCTGTTGCTACCGCTGGCGCCGGAGGTTGTGCCCGAGTTCGACGCGCCGCAGGCGCTGCCTGCCCAGGCGCCGGCCAGTGCGCCGGTGGCGCGCAGTGGCGAGCGACCGAAGATCGAGATCCCGCGCCCGGGCAGCACGCCCAAGGTTGCCGCCGCGCCTGCGCAGGAGGCCGAGAAGGCACCTGCGCCCGCCAGGCCCGCACCGGTGCCGCCGCCGCGATTCGCCCTGCAATTGCTGCGTGCCGGCAGTTGCCTGTTGCTGGTGGAGCTTGCCACCGGCCAGCCGTTCCAGAGCCGCGATCCGTCCTACCTGCTGCTCAAGGACATGCTCCGCGCCGCCGGCCTGCCGGACAGCCCGCAGATCATCGGCGAGCCGGTGCGCTGGCCATTGCTGGTGCGCGGCAATCTCGACCAGGGGCCGCAGGCGGCGACCGACTTCGTCCAGGGCTTTATCCAGGCCCGGCTGGAGGAGTCGCCGTGCACCTGTCTGTGGCTGATCGGCCTGCCGGCCGTGCGTTTTGCCGGCGAGGCGGATGCCGAAAGTTATTACCGCGAGTTGCCGGTCGAGGGCCTGGGCGCTGCCTGGGCCTTGCCTGGCCTCGAACTGTTGATGGACGAGCCGCAACGCAAGGCGGATGTCTGGAAAGCCATGCGCCGGCTGATGGCGCGCTGGAAACCAAGTGATGAGTGACTCGATCAGTTTCCGCCGGATGACCGAGGCGGATCTGGATGCCGTACTGAAGATCGAATATGCCGCCTTCAGTCACCCCTGGACCCGCGGGATTTTCCTCGACGGGCTCAAGTCGTATGAAATCTGGCTGATGTTCGATGGCCAGCAGCAGGTGGGCCATGGTGTGATCAATGTGATCATCGACGAGGCGCACCTGCTCAATATCACCATCAAGCCGGAAAGCCAGGGCCAGGGCCTGGGCCTGAGGCTGCTGGAGCAACTGATGAAGCGCGCCTACGAGCTCAATGGTCGCGAATGCTTCCTGGAAGTGCGCGCCAGCAACCAGTCCGCCTATCGTCTGTATGAGCGTTACGGTTTCAATGAGATCGGTCGTCGCCGCGACTACTACCCGGTTGCCGGTGGCCGTGAAGACGCCCTGGTCATGGCCTGTACCCTGATCGAATAGTCCTCCATGAGGCTTGAACATGCACGATCTACAAGAACTGATCGATAACAACGCGCGCTGGGCCGATGCGATCAAGCAGCGCGATCCGGACTTCTTCGCCAAGCTCGCCCGCCAGCAGACCCCGGAGTTCCTCTGGATCGGCTGCTCGGATGCGCGGGTGCCGGCCAACGAGATCGTCGGCATGCTGCCGGGCGACCTGTTCGTGCACCGCAACGTGGCCAACGTGGTACTGCACACCGACCTCAACTGCCTGTCGGTGATCCAGTACGCGGTGGATGTGCTCAAGGTCCAACATATCCTGGTGACCGGCCACTACGGCTGCGGCGGCGTGCGCGCGGCCATGCAGGACCGCCAGCTGGGCCTGATCGATGGCTGGCTGCGCTCGATTCGCGACCTGTACTACGAAAAACGCGTGGAACTGGCGAAGCTGGCGACCGAGGAAGAGCGGGTCGACCGCTTGTGCGAGCTCAATGTCATCCAGCAGGTGGCCAATGTCGGTCACACCACCATCGTCCAGAACGCCTGGCACCGTGGCCAGAGCCTGTCGGTGCATGGCTGCATCTACGGCATCAAGGATGGCCGCTGGAAGAGCCTGAATGCGACCATCAGCGGCCTGGACCAGTTGCCGCCGCAGTACCGTCTGCGCCCGCAGGATTGACCTGCTTCCTGTAGGAGCGGGCTTGCCCCGCGATTGCGGTTTGTCAGTGGCATCACATCGCGGGGCAAGCCCGCTCCCACAGGTATGTTGCACCTGCAGTGGTGGGTCAGTTTTTCTGTAGCTGGCGCAGCGCTCGCGTCACCGCTGCGCTATTGCACTTGGCCCCGGCCTGCTCCGGCGTCATGTTGCGGATGCTGCGAAAATACAGCTCGCAGGACTGCTTCTTCGCCGTTACCTGCCATTTCTGCGTGCAGGCCGTGAGGGTCGCCCGGGCGTCGGCCATCGAGTTGCGGCCCATGCCCGCCTGCCAGCAGGCGGCGCTCAGGTCCTGGCCCATCATCTTCAGGCCGGCCTGGTCGGCCTTGTCCTGATCGCCGCCGTGGTTGTTCTTGTCGGCCGCATACCAGATCGCGCTCGGGTGATTGGCGCCCAGCACCGGCACCCGTTGCTCCGGCTGTGGGCTGATGCTGACCAGTCCTAAAACGTTGACCTTCGGACCGTACTGCTGCTGCACCCAGCTGCGTACCGGTGAGCCGAAGGCGACCATGGGCAGCGAGCCGCCGCTGGCGCTGCGGGTAACCTCCTGGACCATGCGCAGCTGGTATTCCCTGAAGTAGCCATAGACGCCTTCCAGGTCCTTGCCGGCGCTGGCCGGGGCGGCGATGGGGGCGATGTCGACGATGGTCTGGAAGGCCGGTGTCTGGTCGGCGGGCACGCCGTTGACGGTGAGCAGGCTCGCCCAGCGCTCGGTGGTGTTGGAGCGCAGGTAGTCCTGGGCCTGGGTCAGCGAGTAGTCCGGCGGAAAGTGCAGCAGCTCGATGCTGCGCCGGTTCTCCAGGGCCATCCCCAACGGCAGGAACAAACTCCAGTTGTACGCCCACTTGCCCTCGCGATTGAGCTGCCTGGCGCCCTGGAAGGCCAGCTCGCCGGCGTCGAGCAGGGCCTTGAGCGGCTCGCTGTAGCGGGCGGGCACGCCCTGGATCTCGGCATGCAGCTGGTCGTTGTCGCGGCTGACCCGCACCTTGGCGGCGGGGTAACCGTCACGTTGCACGCTCTGGCTCAGGTAGTGCTCGACAGTCTGTTCCAGGGTCCAGTCGCGGTAGCAGATGACGCCGCAGTTGTTGGGGTAGGCAAACAGCCGGGTCACGCGCGCCTGGCTGCCCAGCTTCAGCTGGGCGTCGGCCAGTGCCGTTGTACTGCAGGCCAGGGCGGCGAGGCCCAGGGTCCATCGAGCCAGGGTGTGCATGCTTAACTCCTTGTCAGTGCCTCCCCGCAGTCGGGAGGCTTGCCATACTGGAGGAGTTTCCCGGGGCGCGGGAAGGGGAGAGGGCTGATGAGGCTGTGGCGCGGGGCGGGAATCTGTGCAGGACTTTTGCTGACGCTGATGGGCAATGCCCAGGCGCAGGCCGAGGAGCGCGACCTGTATATGTTCGCCCAGTGGGCTGGCGACCATGAAACCCGGGCGTTTCGCGAGATGCTGGTGGGCGCGCGCCTGTACGGGATAGTGCCGATCCATCAGTTGCTGCGCTCGGCCAGTGACTGGAAGCTGTGTTCGGCGCAGCCTTTCGCCGTGGCGCCGGCATCGCAGTGGCCGGCGGTGCGATCGACCCTGCAGTTGCTCAAGACCCTGGGCGATCAGCGTGTGCTGCAACGTTATGAAGTGGTCTCGACCTATCGCGACCCGCGCCTGAACCGCTGCGCCGGCGGTGCCGTGGGCAGCGCCCATACCCGGGCCTTCGCGGTGGATGTGCTGCTGCCGGCCTGGGCCGATCCCAACCCCTTGTGCCGCTTCTGGCAGACCCAGGGCAAGGCCTGGAACATGGGCCTGGGGCGTTATCCAAGTGGGCGGATTCACATCGACACCGCAGGCTTTCGCACCTGGGGGGGCGATTTCAGTGCCGGGTCATCCTTCTGCGCTTTACCGGTGGTGGCAAAGCCTCAGAGCAAATGAGCCAGGCACGCCTGCGCTTGCTCGCTGACCCAGCGGGCGAAGCGCTGGCATTTGTCGTCGTCCTCGATCGGCCGGGTACAGAGCAGGTAGTAGGCCGAATTGTCCTGCACGAAACGGTGCGGCGCCCGTAGCTGGCCGATGTCGATTTCGTCCTGGACCATGAGGAAGGACGCCATCGCCACCCCCAGCCCGGCGACGGCGGCCTGGATGCACAGGTAGAAGTGTTCGTAGTCCGCGCGCGACGTGCCCTGGTCGGACTCCCCGCTCAGGCGCAGCCAGGTGTTCCAGGCGCTCGGGCGCGATGCGCTGTGCAGCAGGCGCTGGCCGGCCAGGCCCTCGTCGGCGAGTCTCAGCTGTGTGCTGCACACCGGGCCCACCCATTCGTCGCAGATTTTCAGGGCGTGCAGATCGGCCTCCCAGCGAAAGTCGTCACGGCGCAACGCCAGGTCGACGCCGCTGCGGGCAAAGTCGATGGGCCCACCGGCGGCCACCAGGTGCAGGTGAATGTCCGGATGGGCGGCATGGAAGGCCGGCAGGCGCGGAATCAGCCATTTCATGGCGATGGTCGGTTCGCATGAAAGCACCAGGACGTTTTCCCGTGTCTGCTGCTGCAAGCGGTACACCGTGCCTTCCAGTTGTTCGAATATCGACTGCGTGGTGCCGTGCAGGGCGCGGCCGGCGGCAGTGAGAAAGATTGCCCGGTTGCGTCGCTCGAACAGTTCCACCCCCAGCGATTCCTCCAGCAGGCGCACCTGGCGGCTGACCGCGCCATGGGTGACGTGCAGCAGTTCGGCGGCGCGCACGAAGCTCTGGGTCTGGGCGGCGACGTCGAAATAGCGGAAGGCGGAGAGGGCGGGGAGCTTCATATCTGTGAGAAAAACTAGCGGATTTCACTCACTATAAATCGCTTTTTGCCGCAAGCGCAGCTTTCGATAATGGCGAGGTACAGAGCTATCTGTTCATTTTCCTAGCAGATCGAGGAGCTTTTCGTGAACGAACTCATTGCCGTCGCCCTGTTTACCGTCCTGGCGGTGATCAGCCCCGGCGCCGACTTTGCCATGGTCACCCGCAGCAGTTATGCCTTTGGCCGGCGTGCCGGGTTGTCGGCCGCTGTGGGTATCGCCCTGGGTGTGCAGGTGCATGTGATGTACACCGTGCTGGGCATTGCCGTGGTCATTGCCCATACCCCGACACTGTTTCTGGCCATGAAGGTGCTGGGGGCGGGATACCTGGTCTACCTGGGCTACAAGTCGCTGACCAACACCGGGCGCATTGTCCTGGCGGGCGCTGGCAGCAGCCAGTCCGGTGGCTGGGGCGCGTTTCGCTCGGGCTTTCTGACCAATGCCCTGAATCCCAAGACCATGTTGTTCGTCGTCAGTGCCTACACCCAGGTGGTGCAGCCGGGCAGTTCCCTGGCCACCAGTCTCGGCTATGGCCTGTTCATGTCGCTGGCGCACTGGGTCTGGTTCAGCCTGGTGGCGGTGTTCTTCTCCAGTACCGCGCTGCGCCAGTTGATGCTCGAGCGCCAGCGCACGGTGGACAAAGTGATTGGCCTGGCGCTGCTGGGGCTGGGGGTGGCGGTGATGTTCAGCGGCGTGCGCTGAGCCTGGCCTGAATCGCAGGCAAAGAAAAAGGGCCTACCTTTCGGTAAGCCCTTTTTTGAACTTGGTGGCTACACAGGGACTTGAACCCCGGACCTAAGCATTATGAATGCTCCGCTCTAACCAACTGAGCTATGTAGCCAAGTGGCGCGCATTATTCGCTTGAAACGATGTTGTGTCAACACCTGATTTGAAAAATTTTTACGCACGATCAACCGCTTAGCGTTTTCAGGGCAGGCGCGGCACGTCGCTGACCGACAACTGGCCCGTGCGCCAGGCCAGCAGCCGTTCGGCGTCAACGTTCTCGACCGTCCCCAGGCCCTTGTCGCTGATGCGCAGGCGCTGGCCGGCGACGAGCTGGCGCTTGTCGCCATCGCTGCTCACCTCGACCCGGCCCTTGAGCAATACCACCTGATCCTGGTCGCGGCCACGGCTGACCGCAAAACGTGTGCCCAGCACCTGCACCTGGGCATCGCCGACCTCGACCACGAAAGGCCGGCCGTCGTGAATCACTTCCAGGAACACCTGGCCTTGTACCAGGCGTACCTTGCGCACTGCGCCCCGCAGGTCGACATCCACCGCACTGGCGCCGTCGAGCAGCAGTTTCGAACCGTCGGCCAGCTGGATTTGCCGACGTTCGCCGGAGTCGGTGGAAACATCGCTGCTCAGCCGTTGCAGCCAGGGTAACTGCAGTACCACCAGGCCGCTGATCAGCAACACGCCGGCCACCACCGCCCAGCCGGTCCAGGAGCGTGGGGCCGATCGACGTTCACTACGCTGGGCCCGGCGTGGCGGTCGTTCCAGTTGCTGCCAGAGCATTTCGACCTCGGCCAGGGTCCGGGCGTTGTCAGGATCCTGGCGCCAGCGCTCGAAGGCCTGCCGCTCAGCGCTGCCAAGGTCGCCTGCGCGCAGCCGGGTGAACCAGTCGAGGGCCTGTTGTTCGCGGTCGTCGGTGTCGAGCGGGTGGGGTAACGCAAGCGCTGGCTTCATGGCAGATCGGTCTTGTTTTCGGGGTTACGGCATCGTGAATGGCGAAGTTCAGGGATGCTAAAGCTATTGAGAATTATTAACAAGTACGTCATCGAAACGCTCGTCGAAAAGAATAGTGCGCTTGCTAACGAAATCGGGATAATTGGATCCCAATCACCTGATGGACGTTCTTGTCATGGCTGTGAGCAGTGTTTCATCCTCGTCACCCGCCAGCACCGCGACGGCCCAGAGCAGCCCGCTGGTCATGCGGATCATCGCTGCCTGTGCCCTGGCGCACCTGATCAATGACCTGATCCAGGCGGTGCTGCCGTCGATCTACCCGTTGCTCAAGGACAACTACGGGCTGACCTTCGCCCAGGTGGGGATGATTACCCTGACCTTCCAGATCACCGCCTCCTTGCTGCAACCCTGGGTGGGCTTCTACACCGATCGCAAGCCGATGCCGAACCTGCTGCCCCTCGGCACCCTGTGCACTCTGGTGGGGATCGTCATGCTGGCCTATGTCGGCAGCTTTCCGATGATTCTGCTGGCGGCCGCGCTGGTGGGCATCGGTTCGTCGACCTTCCACCCGGAAACCTCGCGTATCGCCCGGCTCGCCTCTGGGGGGCGCTTTGGCCTGGCGCAATCGACCTTCCAGGTCGGCGGTAATGCCGGCTCCGCGTTCGGCCCGTTGCTGGCGGCGGCGATCATCATTCCGTTCGGCCAGGGCAATGTCGCCTGGTTTGGTCTGTTCGCGGTGTGTGCGGTGCTGGTCACCTATGGCCTGAGCCGCTGGTACCGCGAGCATTTGAACCTGTTCAAGGCCAAGCAGGGCCAGCGCGCCACCCATGGCTTGTCCCGCAACCGGGTGATCGGCGCGCTGGTGGTGCTGGGGCTGCTGGTGTTCTCCAAGTATTTCTACATGTCCAGCCTGACCAGCTACTACACCTTCTACCTGATCGAGAAGTTCGACCTGTCGGTGGCAAGTTCCCAATTGCACCTGTTCCTGTTCCTCGGTGCGGTAGCGGCGGGGACCTTCTTCGGCGGGCCGATCGGTGACCGCATCGGGCGCAAGGCGGTGATCTGGTTCTCGATCCTCGGTGTTGCGCCGTTCACCCTGGCACTGCCCTATGCCGACCTGTTCTGGACCAGCGTGCTCAGCGTGATCATCGGCTTCATCCTGGCCTCGGCGTTCTCGGCCATCGTGGTCTATGCCCAGGAGCTGGTGCCGGGCAATGTCGGCATGATCGCCGGGATTTTCTTCGGCCTGATGTTCGGTTTTGGCGGCATCGGTGCGGCGCTGCTCGGCTACCTGGCCGACTTCAAGGGCATCGAATACGTCTACAGTCTGTGCTCGTACCTGCCGCTGTTCGGCCTGCTGGCGATCCTACTGCCGTCCACCGGCAAGCGTTGAGCGCTCAAGGACGGGCTATTGACGGGTGGCAAGGGTTCTCCTAGAGTGCCGCCCGTCCTTTCCTGCGTAGCCGACGAATGAATCGCTCCACTGCCATCCGCCCGTTCCACCAGCCGGTCATCCTGACCCGCTGCTGCGACTGGCCGAGCGATACCGTCCTCAAGCGTCGGCGCAGCGTGCTGTTCGCCTTTACCTTCTCGCCACCCGTACACGCCCACTGACGAGGCGGCCGCATGGCCTTGCCTTTGTACACCTGAATGTTTTCCTGGTCGTGTTAGCGCGGGCCCGGGCGATATCACGCCTGGGCCGGCGGATGGAGTGGTAATGAACAAGCGTTTTCTGGCGGGCCTGTTGTTCGCCGTGTCGGTGGTCGGTTTCAGCCTGGGGGCGAGCCTGCCGCTGGTGTCCCTGCGTCTGCTCGAAGCGGGGGCGAGCACCCTGCAGATCGGTATCCTTTCGGCCATTCCGGCGGCGGGCATGATGCTCTCGGCGTTCATGGTCGATGCCTGCTGCCGGCACCTGACCCGACGCACCATCTACCTGCTGTGCTTCGGCCTGTGCGCCTTGAGCATCGGCTTGCTCGAATGGGCCTTCTCCTCGATCTACCTGCTGGGCCTGTTGCGCCTGGGGCTGGGCATCGGCATGGGCATCGCGATTATCCTCGGCGAGTCCTGGGTCAATGAACTGAGCCCGGAGCATAACCGCGGCAAGATCATGGCCCTGTACGCCACGGCCTTCACCGGCTTTCAGATGCTCGGCCCGGCCATGCTGGCCCTGGTCGGCGCGCAGAGCGCGTGGGTGACCGGGGTGGTCACTGCCTGTTATGGACTGGCGCTGCTGTGCATCGTGCTGACGGTGCCCAATGATCATGTAGAGCATGGCGAAGAGGCTGAAAAGAGCTTCTCCCTGGCGGGCTTCTTCCGGGTGGCGCCGGCGTTGTGCATGGGTGTGCTGTTCTTCTCCTTCTTCGATGCGGTGATCCTCTCGCTGATGCCGGTGTATGCCTCCAGCCATGGCTTTGCCGTGGGCGTGGCGGCCTTGATGGTGACCGTGATCCTCACCGGCGACATGCTGTTCCAGCTGCCGTTGGGCTGGCTGGCGGACCGTAGCGAGCGGACGCTGGTGCACCTGGTCTGCGGCGTGGTGGCGATGCTGATCGGCATTGCCTTGCCTTGGCTGCTGCAGGTGCAGTGGCTGCTGTGGCCGGCGCTGGTGCTGTTGGGCGCGGTGGCCGGTGGGGTCTACACCCTGGCGCTGGTGCTGATCGGCCAGCAGTTCAAGGGCCAGGACCTGGTCACGGCCAATGCCAGCGTCGGCCTGCTGTGGGGTGTGGGCAGCCTGGTGGGGCCGCTGGTCAGCGGCGCGGCCATGGATGTCGCACCGCATGGCCTGCCCATGGCCCTGGCGATCATGGCAGCGCTGTTCGTCTGCTTTGCCCGCAATGCCAATCGCAAGGCGTATCGGCTCAGGGCGGTGGAGTAATCGCCAGGTGGGAGCGGGCTTGCCCCGCGATTGTGGTGCGTCAGCTACATCGCATCGCGGGGCAAGCCCGCTCCTACCGGTAATGACAAGACAAACACTGAATCGGGGTGTAGCTGTTTTCTGTCAGACGCTTCTGAATCATACTGCCCGCGCCGCTGTTCTGTTGCGCCCGCCCGGGTGCGTGCCTACCCTGCGCCTGTCGTTGCCAATTCAACGACCGGATGTCGCAGTCCGAGGCATAAGTCAGCACTCCATTTTCCTGACGCAGGTGATTACCTGCATCACGGGTCAATGGCGGTTGTGCGTGGGGCACCTTCGGGTGCGCCGGTTCCTATGCCCGGTCTGCGAACCCGCGTACAGCTGCCACCCATTCGTTTCGCAGCGAACGGTGGCCGCTCCCTCTGCATAGGAGTAGCCCGATGAAAAAGCCCGTTCCCGATCCGCCCAGCCTGCATCTTGTCGAAACGGTCGAAAGAGCGGTGGCGAGCTGTCCGGAGCACCCGGCGTTGTTCAGCGTCTGCGCCGGCGTCCGTGCCGAAGACGCGCTGGTGCATGCCTCGCTGTACCTCAGGTGCGCCAGTGCCGATATCGGCCAAGTGCTGCAGCACACCAGCGAAGTCGGTCGCAGTTTCGCCTGGTCCACCCAGCATTCGCTGGAGCTGGCGCGGGCGCTGATCGATGCGCTGCTCGACGGCATCGAGCTTCCAGTAGGAGCGGGCTTGCCCCGCGATGAGGTGGTGTGATCGATCGCAGTTGATGCATGTGATCGTACAACCAATTGCGCTATGATCCGGGTGAAGAATAATCAGGACAGATGTTCGCCATGAAAGACCAGAGCGCACTGCCACGCGCCCGCAGAAAGCCTCGCAGCCTGGCCCAGGAGCTGGTGACCATCCTCACCGAGCGCATTCGCGACGGCCACCTCAAACGCGGTGACAAACTGCCGACCGAGTCGGCGATCATGGAAGAGCAGGGGGTCAGCCGCACCGTGGTGCGTGAAGCCATTTCCCGCCTGCAGGCGGCCGGCCAGGTGGAAACCCGCCATGGCATCGGCACTTTCGTGCTCGACACGCCGAGCCCTAGTGGTTTTCGTATCGATCCGGCGACCATCGTCACCTTGCGTGAAGTGCTGGCGGTGCTGGAGCTGCGGATCAGCCTGGAGACCGAGTCGGCGGGCCTTGCGGCGGTGCGTCGTAGCCCGGAACAACTGGCGGCCATGCGTGAGGCGCTCGATGCCCTCAACGAAAGCGTGGCCCATGCCAGCGATGCGGTGGCCTCGGACTTCCAGTTCCACCTGCAGATCGCCATGGCCACCGGCAACCGCTACTTCACCGACATCATGACCCACCTGGGCACCAGCATCATTCCGCGCACCCGCCTGAACTCGGCGCGCCTGGCCCATGATGACCAGCAGCACTAC
Source organism: Pseudomonas sp. BJa5 (assembly GCF_030272875.2). Lineage (NCBI taxonomy): Bacteria > Pseudomonadati > Pseudomonadota > Gammaproteobacteria > Pseudomonadales > Pseudomonadaceae > Pseudomonas > Pseudomonas sp. BJa5. Next base: position 102,134 of record NZ_JALRNG020000008.1, on the reverse strand, counting down.
ATGAACCGGCTCAGCTATGAGCACGAAGCGATCTACGAGGCCATCGCCCGCCAGGACGCCGAAGGCGCCCGCGCGGCCATGCGCCTGCACCTGACCAACAGCCGCGAGCGGTTGCGCCTGGCCCATGAAGAGGCCGAGGCGCAGGGGCACAACGGCTGATAGCGGTGGTGATGCCATCGCCGGCTACGCCAGCTCCCACAGTAGGTCGGTGTGCACCAGACCTTGTGGGAGCCGGCGTAGCCGGCGATGGGCCGCAACGAAAAAGGTGTGGGGGTCAGGCAATCGGCGCAGCCGACCACTCACCATTGACCAGGCGCTTGAGGCCCAGCGGGTTGCTGTTGCGCAGCGCCTCGGGCAGCAAGGCCTCCGGGTAGTTCTGGTAGCACACCGGCCGCAGGAAACGGTCGATCGCCAGGGTGCCCACCGAGGTACCACGGGCATCGGAGGTGGCTGGATAAGGACCGCCGTGGACCATGGCGTCGCAGACTTCGACACCGGTCGGGTAGCCGTTGACCAGGATGCGCCCGACTTTCTGCTCCAGCAGCGGCACCAGCCACTGGTAGTCCTGCAGGTCGCCCGGCTCGCCGATCAGGGTCGCGGTCAACTGGCCGCGCAGGCCCTGAAGGGCCGCCTTGAGCTCGGCATCGTCACGGGCTTCGACGACGATGGTGGTCGGGCCGAATACTTCTTCCTGCAGCAGTTCATCACCCTTGAGCAGCAATTCGACATCGGCCTTGAACAACTGTGGCCGCGCCTGGTTGCCTTCCTGCGGCTGGCCGGCCAGGTGGCTGATCCCGGCGTGGGCGTGCAGGTGCTCCAGGCCTTTGCTGTAGCTGCGCAGGCCACCGGCATTGAGCATGGTCTGCGGCGCCTGGGCAGTCATCTGCTCCTGCAGTTGGGCCTGGAAGGCGCTGAAGGCCGGCGAGCTGACGCCCAGCACCAGGCCCGGGTTGGTGCAGAACTGACCGCAGCCCATGACCACCGAGGCCGCCAGTTCGCGGGCCACGGTTTCACCACGGCCGGCCAGTGCCTGTGGCAACAGGATGACCGGGTTGATACTCGACATCTCGGCAAACACCGGGATTGGCTGTGGACGTTCGGCAGCCATCTTGCACAGGGCATTGCCACCGCTGAGGGAGCCGGTGAAACCCACCGCCTGGATCGCCGGGTGCTTGACCAGCCACTCACCGACACCGGCACCGAAGATCATGTTGAACACGCCCTTGGGCATGTCGGTGCGCTCGGCGGCGCGGATGATGGCGCAGCCGACCAGGTCGGCGGTGGCCATGTGGCCGCTGTGAGCCTTGAACACTACCGGGCAGCCGGCGGCCAATGCGGCAGCGGTATCACCGCCGGCGGTGGAGAAGGCCAGCGGGAAGTTGCTGGCGCCGAACACTGCGACCGGGCCAACGCCGATGCGCATCTGGCGCAGGTCGACCCGTGGCAGTGGCTTGCGCTCGGGCAGCGCCAGGTCGATGCGGGCGCCGAGGAAGTCGCCACGCTGCAGCACCTGGGCGAACAGGCGCATCTGGCCACTGGTGCGCGCCCGCTCACCTTGGATACGGGCAGCGGGCAGGGCGGTTTCCTGGCAGACGATGGCGACGAAGTCATCGCTCAGGGCGTCCAGTTCGTCGGCGATGGCCAGGAGGAATTCGCCACGGCGCTGTGGGCTCAGTTGGCGGAAGGCGGGGAAGGCGGCTTCGGCGGCCCGGGCGGCGCTGTTCACTTCGCCTTCGGTGGCCTGGACGAAGGTGAAGGGCAGGGCTTCGCCACTGGTGGCGTCGATGCTTTTCAGCTGTTGTGTACCCGCCGCGCTGCGCGCACCAGCGATGAAGTTATGACCGAGAACGGTGGACATGGGGATCTCCTGGTTCGGTGATTGAGGTTTGATGACGGACATCGTATGAGATGGATGTGAGCACTGTGGGAGCGGGCTTGCCCCGCGATAGATCGCATCGCGGGGCAAGCCCGCTCCCACAGAGAGGATGAGTCGTTCAGGTGATAGGGGCGGGGTTGAACAGGGTGATGTCGTTGTGCAGCTTGTAGCGTTCGGCCCAGGTCTGTTTGCGTCCGCTGGCCACGTCCAGGTAGTAGTGGAACAGCTCCCAGCCCAGCTCTTCGATGGTGGCGCGGCCGGTGGCGATGCGCCCGGCGTCGATGTCGATCAAGTCGGGCCAGCGTTCGGCCAGTTCAGTGCGGGTCGACACCTTGACCACCGGTACCATGGCCAGGCCATACGGCGTGCCGCGCCCGGTGGTGAACACATGCAGGTTCATGCCGGCGGCCAGTTGCAGGGTGCCACAGACGAAGTCGCTGGCCGGTGTGGCGCAGAACACCAGGCCTTTGCCGGATACGCGCTCACCCGGGCCGAGCACGCCGTTGATGGCGCTGCTGCCGGATTTGACGATCGAGCCCAGGCTCTTCTCGACGATGTTTGAGAGCCCGCCTTTCTTGTTGCCCGGTGTGGTGTTGGCGCTGCGGTCGGCTTCGCCGCGTTGCAGGTACTGGTCGTACCAATCCATCTCGCGCACCAGCGCGGCGGCGACTTCCGGCGTTTCGGCGCGGGAGGTCAGCATGTAGATGGCATCGCGCACTTCGGTGACTTCCGAGAACATCACCGTGGCCCCGGCGCGGATCAGCAGGTCGGAGGCGTAGCCCAGCGCCGGGTTGGCGGTGATGCCGGAGAACGCGTCGCTGCCACCGCACTGCATGCCCAGGATCAGCTCCGAGGCCGGTACGGTTTCGCGGCGGCGCTGGTCGAGTTTCTTCAGCCGTACTTCAGCCAGTTCCATGATCTGCTCGACCATTTCGCCGAAGCCGTGGCTAGCGTCCTGCAGGCGGTACAGCCAGGGTTCGCTGAGGTCGACCGAGGCGTCGTCCTCGTGCATGACCTGCCCGGCCTGCAGCTTCTCGCAGCCCAGGCTGATGACCAGGGCTTCGCCGCCCAGGTTGGGGTTGCGGGCGAGGTTGCGCACCGTGCGGATCGGGATGTAGGCGTCGCGGGCGTTGATCGCCACGCCGCAGCCGTAGCTGTGGGTCAGGGCGATCACGTCGTCGACGTGCGGGTACTTGGGCAGCAGTTCCTCGCGGATGCGTTTGACCGCGTGATCGAGCACGCCAGTGACACACTGCACGGTGGTGGTGATCCCGAGGATGTTGCGTGTGCCCACCGTGCCGTCGGCATTGCGGTAGCCCTCGAAGGTGTAGCCTTCAAGCGCTGGCAGGGCGGCGGGCACGGTATCGGCCATCGGCAGGCTGTCCAGCGCCGGTGCCGAGGGCATCGCCAGTTGGGTCTCCCGGACCCAGCTGCCCTGGGGCAGGTCCTGCAGCGCGTAACCGATGACCTGGCCATAGCGCACCACCGGCTCGCCCTTGGCAATGTTCACCAGGGCCACCTTGTGGCTTTGCGGAATGCCTTCGATCACCGTCAGTCCATCGGTGAAACGGCTACCTTCTGCGACACCCTGATCATTCACCACGACAACGACGTTGTCCTGTTCATGCAGACGTACGTAGCGGGGTGAGTCGGCGTGTTCGATCATGTGCATCGGTTGGCCCTTCTTGTCATGTATTCAGGCGGATCAGCGGTGCCTGCAACCGCGGTTGCAGGCGTTTCACTCAACGACGGTTGTCGGCCAGCGTGCCGGCGGCCGGCTGCGCTTGCGGGTTTCCGTTCTGGCTTGGATCTTCACGCAGCTCGATGCGCTTGATCGGGCCGACGATCACCAGGTAGCTGAACACCGCGACCAGGGCGTTGGCGCCGACATACACCAGGGCCCATTTGAACGAACCGGTGGCACTGATGATGTAGCCGATGATGATCGGCGTGGTGATCGAAGCGATGTTGCCGAAGGTGTTGAACATGCCACCGGACAGCCCGGCGATCTGCTTGGGCGAGGTGTCGGAGACCACCGCCCAGCCCAGTGCACCCAGGCCCTTGCCGAAGAACGCCAGGGCCATGATGCCCACCACCATCCACTCGGCATCCACGTAGTTGCAGATCACCATCGAGGTCGACAGCAGCAGGCCGATGACGATCGGCGCCTTGCGGGCGAAGGTCAGCGAGTTGCCGCGACGCAGCAGGTGGTCGGAGATGATCCCGCCCAGCACGCCGCCGATGAAGCCGCAGATCGCCGGCAGGGAGGCGATGAAGCCGGCCTTGAGGATCGACATGCCGCGCTCCTGCACCAGGTACACCGGGAACCAGGTGAGGAAGAAATAGGTGATGGCGTTGATGCAGTACTGGCCCAGGTAGATACCGAGCATCATGCGGCTGCCGAGCAGTTGTTTGATGTAGCCCCACTTCGGCCCGCTCTTGCCGCTTGCCTTGGGTTTGTCCATGTCCACCAGGCCGCCGTTGCGCTCGATGTGCTCAAGCTCGGCAGCGCCGATCATCGGGTGTTCCTTGGGGTTGTAGATGAGCTTCATCCAGGCGATGGAGAACAGGATGCCCAGCACGCCCATGACGATGAACACATGCTCCCAGCCCCAGGCGTGGACGATCCAGCCCATCAGCGGGGCGAATAGCACGGTGGCGAAGTATTGCGCAGAGTTGAAGATGGCCGAGGCGGTGCCGCGTTCGGCGGTCGGGAACCAGGCCGCGACGATGCGCGCGTTACCCGGGAAAGAGGGCGCTTCGGCAAAACCGACCAGAAAGCGCAGCATGAACAGGGCAATGACCGCGTTGGCCACCGGCAGGTAACCGACGAAGCCTTGCAGCACGGTAAAGGCCGACCAGGTGAAGATGCTCAGGGCATAGACCTTTTTCGAGCCGAAGCGATCGAGCAGCCAGCCACCGGGGATCTGCCCCAGCACATAGGCCCAGCCGAAGGCCGAGAAGATGTAGCCCAGCGTCACGGCGTCGATGCCCAGGTCCTTCTGCAGGCTGGAGCCGGCGATGGAAATGGTGGCGCGGTCGGCATAGTTGATCGTGGTCACGACGAACAGCATGAACAGGATCAGGTAGCGCACATGCGTCTTTTTAGTCGCTTGCATGCTGGTGTACTCCCACTAATTATTTTTGTGCGGGGTTCTGATTAGCGTGGAGCCGAAGCGGTTCAGGCTTCGACTCCGGCGACCAATGGTCACCCGGGGGCGTCAGGCGTTATTGCGCACCCTGCTTGTCCATCAGCGCGGCGAGCATTTCGTACTCTTCGGCCGTGAGGTCAGTCAACGGCGTACGCACCGGGCCTGCATCGTAACCGGCGATCTTCGCCCCGGCCTTGACGATGCTGACCGCGTAACCGGCCTTGCGGTTGCGGATGTCCAGGTACGGCAGGAAGAAGTCGTCGATGATCTTGGCCACGGTGGCGTGATCGTCGTGGGCGATCGCGTGGTAGAAGTCCATCGCGGTCTTGGGGATGAAGTTGAACACCGCCGAGGAATACACCGGTACACCCAGGGCCTTGTAGGCGGCGGCATAGACTTCTGCGGTCGGCAGGCCGCCGAGGTAGGAGAAGCGGTCACCGAGGCGACGACGGATCGACACCATCAGCTCGATATCGCCCAGGCCATCCTTGTAGCCGATCAGGTTCGGGCAGCGTTCGGCCAGTTGTTCCAGCTGCACGGCATTGAGGCGGCAGACGTTGCGGTTGTACACCACCACACCGATGTTCACCGACTTGCACACCGCCTCGACGTGGGCGGCAACGCCGTCCTGGCTGGCTTCGGTCAGGTAGTGCGGCAGCAGCAGCAAGCCCTTGGCACCCAGGCGCTCAGCCTCTTGTGCGTATTCGATGGCCTGGCGGGTCGAGCCGCCGACACCGGCCAGGATCGGTACGCTGGTGGCGCAGGTATCCACGGCGGTCTTGATGATTTGCGAGTACTCACTGGCGGCCAGGGAGAAGAACTCACCGGTGCCGCCGGCGGCGAACAGGGCGCTGGCGCCGTACGGGGCCAGCCATTCCAGGCGCTTGATGTAGCCGGCGCGGTTGAAGTCGCCCTGGGCATTGAAGTCGGTGACCGGGAAGGACAGCAGACCGTGGGAGAGGATGGATTGCAGTTCTTGTGGATTCATTGTTGTAGAACACCCTGTAGGACACATTGGAAGACGCAGTGGTACTCGAGTAGAGATACGTTATCGTACAACTTAAAATGTGACTAGCCCCACTGGTCCTCTTTTTCGCGGCAAGGGGCTTGAGGGTAAGAGAGGGGGAGGTGGTGCGCAGGTTGCCCTGCGCACGCTCAGAAGCGCTCGGGGACCATGCGCGAGGTGTAGTTGGTGCTCTTGTAGCGGCCGATCCTGCCGCGTTTTGGCAGCTCGATCTTGTGTTTTTGCGGCAGTTCTTCGTAGGGCACCTGTTCAAGCAGGTGGCTGATGATGTTCAGGCGCACCTTGCGCTTGTCTTCCGATTGCGCCACGTACCAGGGGGCCCAGGAGGTGTCGGAGGCGGCGAACATCTTGTCGCGGGCGCGGGTGTAGTCGTCCCAGCGGGTGAACGACTTGAGGTCCATGGGGGTCAGCTTCCAGATCTTGCGACCGTCGGTGATACGGTCCGTCAGACGTCGTTCCTGTTCCTTGGCACTGACCTCCAGCCAGTATTTGACGAGGATGATGCCCGACTCGATGAGCATCTTCTCGAAATGCGGCACCACGCTGAGGAACTTGTCCGCCTGCTCTTCGGTGCAGAAGCCCATGACCCGTTCGACGCCTGCGCGGTTGTACCAGCTGCGGTCGAAGATCACCACTTCACCCGCCGACGGCAGGTGCTGGATGTAGCGCTGGGCATACATCTGGGTCTTTTCCCGCTCGGTCGGGGCCGGCAGTGCGGCCACGCGGAACACCCGCGGGCTGACACGCTCGGTGATGGCCTTGATGGTGCCGCCCTTGCCGGCACCGTCGCGGCCCTCGAAGATGACGCAGACCTTCAAGCCTTTGGCGACCACCCACTGTTGCAGTTTTACCAGTTCGACGTGCAGTGCCTTGAGCTCGCTTTCGTAGTCCTTGCGGGGCATACGCTCAGGGTTTTTTGCCTTTTCCTTCTTCTTGGCCATGTTGCCGTGCCTCGTCAGCTGTAGGGGAATCCGGGTTTCCAAGCTGTTCGAGTATAGTCCCGCCCCTGGCCGGGGGCGGGATCTGGGTCAATGCTTTGGCTGGCGCTATCCCAGGCAACGGGTCACGTGTTTGACCGACTGGTAGGCCGACAGTCCCCACGGGCCGAGCTCGCGGCCGATGCCGCTGCCCTTGGTGCCGCCCCAGGACGTTTCGACGAACACCGCCTGGACCGAGTTGATCCACACATGGCCCACTTCCAGCGCGTCGGCCACCCGTTCGGCGCGGACAAGGTCCGCCGAGCAGACGGTGGCGACCAGGCCGAAGGCGCTGTCGTTGGCCAGCGCGATGGCCTGTTGCTCGGTGCTGAACCGATGGCTGCAAAGAACCGGGCCGAAGATTTCCTCGGTCCACAGGCGGCTGTCGGTTGGCACATCGGCGTAAAGCGTGGGGCTGACGAACCAGCCGTCACGGTCCAGGGCCTGGCCGCCGGTGAGGCACTGCAGGCCTTCCTCGCGGGCGCTGGCGAAGTAGCCGCAGACCTTGTGCCACTGTGCCTGGCTGGTCAGTGGGCCCATGTCGACTTCCTCGGCCAGCGGGTTGCCGACGCGCAGCTTCTGCAGCGCCGCCTGCAGGCGTGGCAGCAGGGTGTCGGCGATACCATCCTGGACCAGCAGGCGCGAGGTGGCCGAGCACATCTGCCCGGCATTCCAGCAGATACCGGCGACGATCCACTCCACCGCCTGGTCCGGGTCACAGTCGTCGAACACCAGGATCGCCGATTTGCCCCCCAGCTCCAGGGTCACGGGCCGGCACTGTTCGGCAGCGCTGCGCATGACCTGGCTGCCGACGGTGTTGCTGCCGGTAAAGGAGAGCTTGTCCAGGCCTTTGTGGTTGCTCAGTGCCGCACCGGTCCGGGCCATGCCGTTGATGATGTTCAACACCCCGGGCGGCAGGCCCAGGGTGTCGGCGATCTGCCCGTAGGCCTGCTCGATCAGCGGGGTGACCTCGGACGGCTTGAGTACTACGGTGCAACCGGCCGCCAGGGCCGGGGCGAGCTTCCAGGCACTGGTCACCAGCGGGAAGTTCCACGGTACGATCAGGCCGACCACGCCAACCGGCTCCAGGCGCGTACGGGCGCTGAAGCCGACGGCGGCCAGTGGCACGTCGCGATTTTTCCCGGGCAACTGCTCAGCCAGGTCGGCGTAGTAGTGGAAGGTGGCGATGGCGTCATCGAGGTCAATTTCGGCCTCGTGACGCGGCTTGCCGTTGTTCTGCATCTGCACTGCGAGCAGGGCTTCGCGGCGCTGGTCGAGTTGTATGGCGAAGCCGCGCAGCAAGCTGGCGCGCTCGCTCGGGCAGGTGTTTTTCCAGGCGGGCAGGGCCAGGCGGGCGGCGGCCACGGCCTGGTCGACCTGGGCAACGCTAGCGGCCCGGAGTTCGGCAAAGGGTTGGCCCCGTGCCGGTTCGAAGACGCTGATGCAGTCATCGCCAAGGCCTTCGACCCAGCGCCCATCGATGTAGTGTGGGGTGTGCATGGTCAGGCTCCTGTCAGGCCAGTTCGGCAGTGCTCAGCGGTGTGCTTGGGGCGCGCTTGCTGCGCACCCAGCGCGGGCCACGCGGGCCATAGACACCGGCAGGTTCGGGGAACAGGTTGAGGAGGGCCAGGTAGAGTGCACCGGCCAGGCCCAGGGTGATCGGCAGGCTGAGGTCGATGCCGCCCGCCAGGTCGCCCAGCGGGCCGACGAACTGCCCGGGCAGGTTGACGAAGCACAGGCCGACCAGCGCGCTGGGAATCCACGCACCCATGCCGCGCCAGTTCCAGCCATGCTGGAACCAGTAGTGGCCACCGCGCTCGCCGCGGGTGAACACCTGCAGGTCATCGGCGTGGTAGAAGCCACGGCGGGTGATCAGGCCGAGGATCATGATCACCATCCAGGGGCTGGTGCAGGTGATGATCAGCACGGCGAAGGTCGACACGCTCTGCACCAGGTTGAAGGTGAAGCGGCCGATGAAGATGAAGGCAATCGCCGCAACACCGATCAGTACCGTGGCGCTGGCACGGCTGAGCAGGCGAGGGAACACGCTCGACATATCCAGGCCCGTGCCGTACAGCGCCGTGGTGCCGGTGGACATGCCGCCGATCACCGCGATCAGGCACACCGGCAGGAAGAACCAGGTTGGCGAAATGGCCAGCAAGCCGCCCACATAGTTGTTGGTCTCGATATATTGCGGCGCCTGGGTGGCCACCAGGGTGGCGGTGCACAGGCCGAACAGGAACGGAATCAAGGTACCGGCCTGGGCGGCAATCACTGCCAGCATGATGCGCGACTTGGGCGTCTGGCGCGGGATGTAGCGCGACCAGTCACCGAGGAAGGCGCCGAAGGACACCGGGTTGCTCATGGCCAGGATCGCCGCGCCCATGAACGCCGCCCAGAAGCCAGGCTGGCCGAGGTTGACGCTGCCGGCGAAGTGGGTGTCGAAGGGGCCGGCGAAGGCGAAGATGCCCAGCAGGAACAGCAGGCTCGATGCCGATACCGCGACCTTGTTCACCCACAGCATGAAGCGAAAGCCGTAGATGCACACCACCAGCACCAGCACGGCGAACAGGCCATAGGCCAGGCCCAGGGTCAGGTCGGTCTCCGGCAGGCCGGCCAGGCGTTTGGCGCCACCGACCAGGGCGTCGCCCGAGCTCCAGACCGACAGGGAGAAGAAGGCCACGGCAGTCAGCAGGGACAGGAACGAGCCGACGATGCGCCCGTGCACACCAAAGTGCGCACCGGACGACACCGCGTTGTTGGTGCCGTTGAGGGCGCCGAACAGGCCCATCGGGGCGAGGATCAGGGCGCCGACGGCGACCCCGAGGATGATCGACCACAGGCCCGCCTCGAAAGACAGCCCGAACAGTACCGGGAAGCTGCCCAGTACCGCGGTGGCGAAGGTGTTGGCGCCGCCGAAGATCAGGCGGAACAGGTCGGTCGGGGTGGCGTGGCGTTGATCGTCAGGGATCTGCTCCACACCGTTGGTTTCGATACCACTCGATTGCGTCATCGTAGGGCTCCAGCGCTGTTGTTGTAGGTCTTCACCCAGGGGGTGGACCGTTTTTTAGGGGGCGTTGGCAGGGGCGGCAGGGCCGCGTAAAAGGATCAGGCAGGGCTGGCGACCGACAGGTGCTCGTGACAGGCCAGCCAGCGACCGGCGTGCTGGCGGAAGATGATGGTTTCCCGTTCTTCGAGCTGGTGCTCTTCGCCGGCCAGGCGAATGTGCGTGGCCACATCGTGCATGAAGATCGCCACGTCGCCGTGCAGGCTCACCGTGGCATTGCTGGAACGGCAGCCGAGAACGGCAAAGCCTTCGGCCTGCCATTGCTGCCACACCTGCTCATAGGCGAGGCGCGAATGCAGGGGCTGGGGCAGGGTGTGGAAGAGAAAGCTGGCGTCTTCGCTGAAACAGGCGAAGTAGCGTGCGGTGTCGTTGCTGGCGAAGGCGTCGACGAGGTCGGCGGCAGCCTGCCGCACCTGGTCCAGGGGAAGGTGCTCCACGAGGGGGCCTCACTATTATTGTGATTATGGTGGGGCGATTCTGGTGAGGGGCGGTGGCAGGAAGAATCGCTGGCGGTAAATAATCAGTTCAGCATTTTCTGAACATAGGCCAAGGCGTGCAGCGCAGACCCTGCCTGCGTCATCGGTGCTGGAAATAAAAAACCCCTTGAGACGAGCGTCTCAAGGGGTTTTTGTCATCTGAGCGGTATCAGACGTTGAAGCGGAAGTGCATCACGTCGCCGTCCTTGACGATGTAGTCCTTGCCTTCCAGGCGCCATTTACCGGCTTCTTTCGCGCCGCCTTCACCCTTGTACTGGATGAAGTCGTCATAGGCGACCACTTCGGCACGGATGAAGCCTTTCTCGAAGTCGGTGTGGATCACGCCAGCGGCTTGTGGTGCGGTAGCACCGACGCGTACGGTCCAGGCGCGGACTTCCTGAACACCTGCGGTGAAGTAGGTCTGCAGGTTGAGCAGGCCATAACCGGCACGGATCACGCGGTTCAGGCCAGGCTCTTCCAGGCCCAGGGCCTCGAGGAACATGTCCTTCTCTTCGCCTTCGTCGAGCTCGGCGATTTCCGCTTCGATCTTGTTGCACACCGGCACCACGACTGCGCCTTCTTCTTCGGCAATGGCGCGGACCACGTCCAGGTGCGGGTTGTTGTCGAAGCCGTCTTCAGCGACGTTGGCGATGTACATCACCGGCTTGCTGGTCAGCAGGTGGAAGCCACGGATCAGCGCCTTTTCGTCGGCGGCCATGTCTTTCATCAGGCTGCGCGCAGGCTTGCCTTCGGTGAAGTGCGGAATCAGTTTTTCCAGGATCGCCTTCTGGGCCAGGGCGTCCTTGTCACCGCCCTTGGCGTTGCGCGCCACTTTCTGCAGTTGCTTTTCGCAGCTGTCGAGGTCGGCGAAGATCAGTTCCAGGTCGATGATCTCGATGTCGCGCTTGGGGTCGACGCTGTTGGAGACGTGGATCACGTTCTCGTCTTCGAAGCAGCGCACCACGTGGGCGATGGCGTCGGTCTCGCGGATGTTGGCGAGGAACTTGTTGCCCAGGCCTTCACCCTTGGAGGCACCGGCAACCAGGCCTGCGATGTCGACGAATTCCATGGTGGTCGGCAGGATGCGGTTCGGCTTGACGATTTCTGCCAGGGCATCCAGGCGGGCATCGGGCATCGGCACGATGCCGCTGTTCGGCTCGATGGTGCAGAAGGGGAAGTTCTCCGCTGCGATACCGGATTTGGTCAAGGCGTTGAACAGGGTGGACTTGCCGACGTTGGGCAGACCGACGATGCCGCAATTGAAACCCATGGTGAATCCCTCTTCTAAAGAGTCAGGCCTTCTGGCTGTGCAGCTCTCTCATCGCACGCGTCCAATCGCCGGCGAGGATATCCGGCAGCACGCCGAGGGCAAAATCGATACTGGCGTCCAGCTTTTCCTGCTCGGCGCGTGGCGCCTTGCCCAGGACGAAACCGGAGACCCTGCTGCTGTCACCCGGGTGGCCGATGCCAAGCCGCAGACGGTGAAAGTCGTTCTTGTTGCCGAGCTGCGCGATGATGTCGCGCAGGCCGTTATGCCCACCATGGCCGCCACCCTTCTTGAGTTTGGCGACGCCCGGGGGCAGGTCGAGTTCGTCGTGGGCCACCAGGATGGCATCTGGCTCGATACGGAAGAAATTGGCCAGTGCGGCAACGGCCTGGCCGCTGCGGTTCATGTAGGTGGTCGGGATCAGCAGACGAACGTCGTTGCCCTGATGGCTGAATTTAGCCGTCAGGCCGAAATACTTGCGGTCAGCGGTCAGGTTGACGCGCTGGGCGCTGGCGATGCGTTCTACGAAAAGAGCCCCTGCGTTATGCCGGGTCTGTTCGTATTCGGGGCCGGGGTTTCCCAGGCCGACGATCAGTTGAATGGCGGTCACGTCAGGGGCTCTTCCTTGGAGTTGGGGTTACAGTGCGGGGCACTGTAACCCGATCAACGCCGGCGTGCTGAGTAGATTACTCGGCAGCGCCTTCTGCAGCTTCAGGCGCAACACGCGGAGCGTGAACGTTGGCAACAGCCAGGTCGTTACCGTGAGCCAGAGCGACGAACTCGACGCCTTTCGGAGCTTTCAGGTCCGACAGGTGAACGATGGTGCCGACTTCGGCGTTGGCCAGGTCGACTTCGATGAACTCAGGCAGGTCCTTGGCTTCGCAGGAAACTTCGATCTCGGAAACGACGTGGGAGATCTCGCCGCCTTTCTTGACCGGAGCTTCTTCGTTGACGAAGTGCACTGGGACTTTGGCGGTCAGTTTCTGGCCAGCTACAACGCGGACGAAGTCAGCGTGCAGGATGATGCCTTTGGACGGGTGACGCTGCATCGCTTTGACAACGACGTTCTGCTTGACGCCGTCAACGTTCAGTTCGATGACGTGGCTGAAAGCAGCTTCGTTTTCGAACAGCTTGGCGATTTCCTTGGCCACGATGGTCAGGGATTGCGCTTCTTTGTCACCACCGTAAACAACGGCAGGGATGCTGGAGGCGAGACGACGCAGGCGGCGGCTCGCACCTTTCCCCAGGTCGGTACGCGCTTGGGCGTTCAGGATGAAATCAGTCATTTTACATCTCCAAAATAGCCATTCCCGAGTGGCGTTTGCGACCAGCGCCAAAGCGGGATGGGCAAAAAAGCCCCGCCCCAACAACAGGTGTTGGGGCGGGGCGCTTTACGTCAACGTGGTGTTCGCCAGGGCCGAGCCCTTAGCGGAACATCGCGCTGATCGATTCTTCGTTGCTGATGCGGCGAACCGCTTCAGCGACGACCGGTGCGATATCCAGTTGGCGGATACGGTCACAGGCTTGTGCAGCGGCCGACAGCGGGATGGTGTTGGTCACCACCAGCTCGTCCAGCACGGAGTTCTCGATATTCTCGATCGCCCGACCCGACAGGACAGGGTGCGTGCAGTAGGCGTAAACCTTGGCAGCGCCGTGTTCTTTCAGGGCCTTGGCCGCGTGGCACAGGGTGCCGGCGGTGTCGACCATGTCGTCGACGAGAATACAGGTACGTCCTTCGACGTCGCCGATGATATGCATCACTTCGGAGTGATTGGCCTTTTCACGGCGTTTGTCGATGATACCCAGGTCGACGCCCAGGGACTTGGCAACAGCACGTGCACGCACGACGCCGCCGATGTCCGGGGACACGATCATGAGGTTCTCGAAACGCTGGTCTTCGATGTCATCCACCAGAACGGGGGAGCCGTAGATGTTATCTACCGGAATATCGAAGAAACCCTGGATCTGGTCAGCGTGCAGGTCGACGGTGAGAACACGGTCGATACCGACGACGGTGAGCATGTCAGCGACGACTTTGGCGCTGATGGCAACACGCGCCGAACGCGGACGGCGATCCTGGCGGGCATATCCGAAGTAAGGAATCACGGCAGTGATTCGGGACGCTGAGGAGCGGCGGAAGGCATCGGCCATCACTACCAGTTCCATCAGATTATCGTTGGTTGGCGCACAAGTCGGCTGAATAATGAAAACGTCTTTACCGCGAACATTTTCATTGATCTCAGTGCTGATTTCGCCGTCGGAAAACTTACCGACAGAGACGTCACCGAGAGGGATATGCAGCTGACGTACGACACGCCGAGCCAGATCGGGGTTAGCGTTCCCCGTAAAGACCATCATCTTGGACACGCGCAGTACCTGAAGGCTGAGGGTATACCTGGATGAGTATAAGGAAAATGGCAGGGGCGGCTGGATTCGAACCAACGCATGGCAGGATCAAAACCTGCTGCCTTACCGCTTGGCGACGCCCCTGTATCTGTTGCTGCGAGCACCTTGTACTCGATTCCTAGAGCAGGCTCTGTAGCGATCGATGCAACATCGAGATGTTGCTACCCTTGGCTACAAACCCTGATTGGGTCTCTGCAAGAAGGGCCAAAACTTTATCAGCTTCAGCTTTGCTTGGGAAGGCCCCAAACACACAACTTCCAGTTCCAGTGAGTCGAGCATCTGTGAATTTGCCAAGCAAATTCAACGAGTTACGTACTTCTGGATAACTCTGCTCTACCACTGGTTGGCAGTCATTTCGACTGTTTCCCTTGGGAACGGGGCGCATCTTAAGGGGCAAAGAATCACGTGTCAACTGCGGATGCGAAAAAATTTCTGCTGTACTAACAGAGACTTGTGGCACCAGCACGACGTACCAGGGTTCTTCCGGGTCGGCGGGGGTGAGGATTTCGCCGACACCCTCGGCGAAGGCTGCGTGGCCGCGCACGAACACCGGCACGTCGGCGCCCAGACTCAGGCCCAGTTCAGCCAGCTGGTCTTCGCTGCAGCCGAGTTTCCACAGGTGATTGAGGCCGAGCAGGGTGGTGGCGGCATCCGAGCTGCCGCCACCGATGCCGCCGCCCATGGGCAGGACTTTCTTCAGCCAGATGTCGGCACCTTGGCTGCAGCCGCTCAAGGCCTGTAGTTTGCGCGCCGCCTTGACGATCAGGTTGCTGTCATGGGGGACGCCGTCGATCTCGGTTTGCAGGCGGATTTCGCCATCTTCGCGCACGGCGAAGGTGAGTTCATCGCCGTAGTCGAGGAACTGGAACAGCGTTTCCAGCAGGTGGTAGCCATCGGCGCGGCGCCCGAGGATATGCAGCATCAGGTTGAGCTTGGCCGGGGCGGGCAGGGTCAGTCGGCTCATGTCAGTGCCCCAGCTGGCGCGGCTGCCAGTCCTTGACCACCAGGGTCACGTCGATGTTCTGGCCGTGCAGCTTGAGACGTTCGGGCAGCCAGTAGCCGTTCTGCTCGGTGTAGCTCAGGTACTGCACGTCCCAGCCGTCCTGCTTGAGGCGGGTCAGGCGGCTGTCGTTGCCCAGGGTCAGCTGGCTCTTGCTGTCGGGAGCGGGCAAGCCGCGCACCCACCAGACCAGGTGCGAGACCGGCAATTGCCAGCCCAGTTGCTCTTCGAGCAGGGCTTCGGGGCTTTCTGCTTCATAACGGCCCTGGTTGGCGACCTCCAGGGTCACGCCACCCGGGCGTCCGGTCAGGCGCGCCGCACCACGGCCCAGCGGGCCGGACAGGCGAATGTCGTAGTAATCCTGGCGCTGCAGCCAGAACAGGGTGCCGCTGCCGGAGTCTTTCGGTGCGCGAATGCCGACCTTGCCGTTGATCTGCCAGCCGTCGAGGCTGCTCAGCTGTTGCTTGTGCTCGCGCCACAGTTGCGGGTTGCCCTGGCCCTGGAGGGCTTCACGGGAGCCGAAACCGGCACAACCGGCGAGCAGGGCGATCAGGCTGAAGGTGATGAGATGGCGCAAGAACATGGCGTTAAAGAGTCTCGGATCCGGTCAGGCGCAGGACAGTCTTGCGCAGGATTTGGCTGTCGGGCTGGGCTTCGAAGGCCTTGGCCCAGATTTGCCGGGCTTCGCGGCGCTTGCCGTTGGCCCACAGCACTTCACCCAGGTGGGCGGCGACCTCGTGGTCGGGGAAACGCTCCAGGGCCTGGCGCAGCAGGCGCTCGGCTTCGTCGAGGTTGCCCATGCGGTAGTTGACCCAGCCCAGGCTGTCGAGCACGGCAGGGTCTTCCGGGTTGATCTGGTGGGCCTTGTCGATCAGCGCCTTGGCTTCGGCGTAGCGCGTGGTGCGGTCGGCCAGGGTGTAGCCCAGGGCATTGAGGGCCATGGCGTTTTCCGGCTCGCGGGCGATGATGCTGCGCAGGTCCTTTTCCATCTGGGCCAGGTCATTGCGCTTTTCGGCCAGCATGGCGCGGGTATAGAGCAGGTTGTTGTCGTCCGGGTACTGCTTGAGTGCTTTCTCCAGCACTTGCAGGGCCTGGGCGTCCTTGTCGTTGTTGCCCAAGGCCTCGGCTTCGATCAGGTACAGCTGGATGGCGTAGTCGGGCTGGGTGTCGCGGGCCAGTGCCAGGCGCCGCGAGGCCTCGGCGCTGCGGCCATTGGCGATGAGGATGTCGGCCTGGCGCAGTTGCGCCGGCAGGTAGTCGTTGCCCGGGCCTACCAGGGCGTACTCGCCCAGGGCCAGGTCCGGCTGGTTGCGCGCTTCGTGAATACGGCCCAGGTTCAGGTGGGCGGCGTCGACGTGGCTGTCACGCTCGATCAGGTCGTTCAGGTAGCCCGCGGCTTCTTCCCAGTTCTTGGTTTCCAGGCAGATCAGGGCCAGGGAGTAGAGCAGCTCCTCGTCTTCCGGGTACTGCTGGACCAGGGTGGAGAACTCGATCTTGGCGTCGTCCAGGCGATCCTGCTCCACCAGCGTGCGCGCGTAGGTCAGGCGCAGGCGCTTGTCGTCCGGATTCTGGCGGATGGTTTTCTGCAGCAGGGGCAGGGCTTCGTCGCCACGGCCCACGGCCTGCAGCAGACGTGCGCGCAGCAGCACCGGGGCGATTTCGCCTTGCTCTGGCGGATGCGCCTCCAGCAGGCTCAGCGCCTCTTTGGCGTTGCCGTCCTGTTGCAGCAGCAGGGCCTTGCCGAACACCAGCTGGCTGTTGTCGGGGTATTTTTTCAGCAGGCGGTCGAAACTTTTCTGCAGGCCGTCGCGGGTGTCCTGGTCGGTTTCGGCAGCCGACAGGGCGAGGAAGTCGAAATGGGTATCGCCTTTGCCCTGCAGCACTCTTTCCATGTAGACCATGGAATCGTCATAGCGCCCGCCGCGGGCCAGCTGGATGGCGGCGGCGCGTTGCGCATCGAGGTTGTCGGAATCGTTGCGGGCCCAGATCAGTGCGGTGTCCAGGGCTGCCTGGTCGGCGCCCAGGTATTCGGCGATGCGGTAGGCGCGCTCGGAAATCCCCGGGTCCTGGGTCTTTATCGCCTCACTGACATAGTTGTCCAGGGCGATGTCGAAGCGATCGCGCTGGCCGGCAAGCTCGGCGGTCAGCAGGTTGTAGACGGTGTCCTGGCTGAACGATCCGTAGACGACGGGTTTGTCCGCCTGCTTTTGCGCGGCATCGAGGGCAGGCGCCTGGGCGTCGGTGGATTCCGGGGCCAGGATCTGACAGCCCTGGAGCAGGGCAACGGCAAGGAACAACGCGTAGGATCTATTCATAATGAGGAATTGGGCGACTTACCAGCGGTCGGATCATCATGACACAAGCGCGGTGGCAAACCCATAAGCGAAGGTCTCGGTAGGGGTAGACTATAGAGACAATAGCGAGCGGTGGTTGTTCTGAAACCTGCGAAGTAGGACAATTATCGGCTTCACGTCACAATCAGCGACCTTGCATGGCCTTTCTTGCACTCGGTATCAACCATAAGACTGCCTCGGTAGACGTACGCGAGCGCGTGGCGTTTACCCCTGAGCAGCTGGTAGACGCCTTGCAGCAGCTCTGCCGACTGACCGCCAGCCGCGAAGCGGCGATCCTGTCGACCTGCAACCGAAGCGAGCTCTATATAGAGCAGGACCACCTGGCGGCAGAGAGCGTCCTGCGCTGGCTGGCCGAATACCACCAGCTGAGCCTCGATGAACTGCGCGCCAGTGCCTACATCCACGAGGATCATGACGCGGTCAAGCACATGATGCGCGTGGCCTCGGGCCTCGACTCGCTGGTGCTGGGCGAGCCGCAGATCCTCGGCCAGATGAAATCGGCCTACGCCGTGGCCCGCGAAGCCGGGACCATCGGCCCGTTGCTCGGGCGCCTGTTCCAGGCCACGTTCAGTGCCGCCAAGCAGGTGCGCACCGACACCGCCATTGGCGAGAACCCGGTGTCGGTGGCTTTCGCCGCGGTCAGCCTGGCCAAGCAGATCTTCAGCGACCTGGGCCGCAGCCAGGCGTTGCTGATCGGTGCCGGCGAAACCATCACCCTGGTGGCGCGTCACCTGCACGAGCAGGGTGTGCGGCGCATCGTGGTGGCCAACCGGACCCTGGAGCGGGCCAGCACCCTGGCCGAACAGTTCGGCGCCCATGCGGTGCTGCTGTCCGACATTCCCCAGGAGTTGGTCAACAGCGACATCGTCATCAGCTCCACCGCCAGCCAGTTGCCGATCCTCGGCAAGGGCGCGGTGGAAAGCGCCCTGAAGCAGCGCCGGCACAAGCCGATCTTCATGGTCGATATCGCCGTGCCCCGGGACATCGAACCGGAAGTCGGCGAACTGGACGACGTTTACCTCTACACCGTCGATGACCTGCACGATGTGGTCGCCGAGAACCTCAAGAGCCGCCAGGGTGCTGCCCAGGCGGCCGAAGAGCTGGTGTCGGTGGGCGCCGAGGATTTCATGCTGCGCCTGCGCGAGCTGGCGGCGGTGGATGTGCTCAAGGCCTACCGCCAGCAGAGCGAACGCCTGCGCGATGAAGAACTGCAAAAGGCCCAGCGCCTGCTGGCCAACGGCAGCAGTGCCGAGGACGTGCTGGTGCAACTGGCCCGTGGCCTGACCAACAAACTGCTGCATGCCCCCAGCGTGCAACTGAAAAAGCTCTCTGCCGAAGGCCGCCTCGATGCGCTGGCCATGGCTCAGGAACTCTTTGCCCTCAATGAGGGTTCGACGGATAAAACCCCGCAATGAAAGCGTCGCTGCTCAATAAGCTGGACACCCTCCAGGACCGTTTCGAGGAATTGACCGCCCTGCTGGGCGATGCCGAAGTCATTTCCGACCAGACCCGCTTTCGCGCCTACTCGCGCGAGTACGCCGAGGTCGAGCCGGTGGCTGCCGCCTACGCCCAGTGGCGCAAGCTGCAGGATGACCTGGCCGGTGCCCAGGCGCTGCTGAAGGACAGCGACCCGGACCTGCGCGAAATGGCCGTGGAAGAAGTGCGCGAGGCCAAGGAGCAACTGGCCGAGCTGGAGAACCAGCTGCAGCGCATGCTGCTGCCCAAGGACCCCAACGACGGGCGCAACGTGTTCCTGGAAATCCGCGCCGGCACCGGTGGCGACGAAGCGGCGATCTTTTCCGGTGACCTGTTCCGCATGTATTCGCGCTATGCCGAACGCCGTGGCTGGCGTCTGGAGATCCTCTCGGAGAACGAGGGCGAACATGGCGGCTACAAGGAAATCATCGCCCGGGTCGAAGGCGAGAACGTCTATGGCAAGCTGAAGTTCGAGTCTGGCGCCCATCGCGTCCAGCGCGTGCCGGAAACCGAATCCCAGGGACGTATCCACACCTCGGCCTGCACCGTGGCGGTACTGCCCGAGCCGGACGAGCAGGTGGCCATCGAGATCAACCCGGCGGACCTGCGCGTGGACACCTACCGCGCCTCCGGCGCCGGTGGTCAGCACGTCAACAAGACCGACTCGGCGATCCGTATCACCCACTTGCCGACCGGCATCGTGGTCGAGTGCCAGGAAGAGCGTTCCCAGCACAAGAACCGGGCGCGGGCCATGTCCTGGCTGTCGGCCAAGCTCAACGACATGCAGACCAGCGCCGCGCAGAACGCCATCGCCAGCGAGCGCAAGCTGCTGGTGGGCTCGGGCGACCGCTCCGAGCGTATTCGTACCTATAACTATCCACAGGGCCGGGTCACCGATCATCGCATCAACCTGACCCTGTATTCCCTGGACGACGTCCTGGCCGGTGGCGTGGAAGCGGTGATCGAGCCGCTGCTGGCCGAGTATCAGGCTGACCAACTGGCTGCACTGGGTGAGTAAATGACGATTATCGCCAGCCTGCTTCGCGCTGCGGAGCTGCCCGATTCGCCGACGGCGCGTCTGGATGTGGAACTGTTGCTGGCCGCGGCCATCGGCAAGTCGCGAAGCTACCTGCACACCTGGCCCGAGCGGATTGTCAGCAGCGAAGCGGCGCTGACCTTCGCCGGTTACCTGCAGCGCCGCCGCAGCGGCGAGCCGGTGGCCTATATCCTCGGCCAGCAGGGGTTCTGGAACCTGGACCTGGAAGTGGCGCCGCACACCCTGATTCCGCGCCCGGACACCGAACTGCTGGTGGAAACCGCCCTTGAGCTGCTGCCACCTTCACCTGTACGGGTGCTGGACCTGGGCACCGGCACCGGCGCCATTGCCCTGGCCCTGGCCAGCGAGCGGGCGAACTGGCAGGTAACGGCCGTCGATCGCGTGCTCGAGGCCTTGGCCCTGGCCGAGCGCAACCGCCAGCGCCTGCAGTTGGACAACGTCCAGGTACTCAACAGTCACTGGTTCAGTGCCATCGAGGGCGAGCGCTTCGACCTGATCATCAGCAACCCACCGTACATTGCCGCCGAAGATCCGCACCTGGTCGCCGGTGACGTGCGCTTCGAGCCAAGCAGCGCCCTGGTGGCCGGCGTCGACGGGCTGGACGACCTGCGCACCATCATCAGCCAGGCGCCCGCGCACCTGCAGCCCGGCGGCTGGTTGCTGCTCGAACATGGTTACGACCAGGCCGTCGCCGTGCGCGAGTTGCTCGCCCTTCATGACTTCGAGCAGATCGAGAGCCGTGTCGACCTCGGCGGCCACGAACGCATCAGCCTGGGGCGACTGTCATGCTGAGTGATCAGGAACTGCTGCGCTACAGCCGACAGATCCTCCTGGCCCAGGTCGATATCGACGGCCAGTTGCGGCTGAAGGACAGCCGGGCGCTGATCGTCGGCCTCGGCGGCCTGGGCTCGCCGGTGGCCTTGTACCTGGCGGCCGCCGGGGTCGGTGAACTGCACCTGGCGGATTTCGATACGGTCGACCTGACCAACCTGCAACGTCAGGTGCTGCACGACACCACCATGGTGGGGCAGAGCAAGGTCGATTCGGCCCTGGCCCGTTTGCAGGCGATCAACCCCGAGATCCGCCTGGTTGCCCACCGTCATGCGCTGGACGAGGATTCGCTGGCTGCCGCCGTGCAGGCGGTGGACCTGGTGCTCGACTGCACCGACAATTTCTCCACCCGCGAGGCGGTCAATGCCGCCTGCGTGGCACAGGGCAAGCCGCTGGTCAGTGGCGCGGCGATTCGCCTGGAAGGGCAGCTGTCGGTGTTCGACCCGCGTCGCCCCGACAGCCCTTGCTACCACTGCCTCTATGGTCATGGCAGCGAAGCCGAGCTGACCTGCAGCGAAGCCGGTGTGGTCGGCCCGCTGGTCGGCCTGGTGGGCAGCCTCCAGGCCCTGGAGGCGCTGAAGCTGCTGGCCGGATTCGGCGAGCCCATGGTCGGCCGGCTGCTGCTGATCGATGCCCTGGGCAGCCGCTTCCGCGAACTGCGGGTCAAGCGCGATCCAGGGTGCAGTGTCTGTGGTAAGCCTCATGACTGAGCCGGCAGCCGCGCCGATCGGCGTGTTCGATTCCGGTGTGGGCGGCCTGTCGGTGCTGGCGGAAATCCAGCACCTGCTGCCCAACGAGTCGCTGCTGTACGTTGCCGACTGCGGGCACATTCCCTACGGCGAGAAATCACCGGCGTTCATCCGCGAGCGTTGCCGGCTGGTAGCCGAGTTCTTCCGCG
The DNA here is from genome assembly GCF_030272875.2 of Pseudomonas sp. BJa5. Lineage (NCBI taxonomy): Bacteria > Pseudomonadati > Pseudomonadota > Gammaproteobacteria > Pseudomonadales > Pseudomonadaceae > Pseudomonas > Pseudomonas sp. BJa5. Next base: position 80,273 of record NZ_JALRNG020000008.1, on the reverse strand, counting down.
AGCAGGGTGCCAAAGCCATGGTGCTGGCCTGCAATACCGCCACCGTGGCGGCGGTGGCCGACCTGCGCGAGCAGTATCCGCACTGGCCGCTGGTGGGCATGGAACCTGCGGTCAAGCCGGCTGCGGCGGCTACCCGCAGCGGCGTGGTTGGTGTCCTGGCCACTACCGGCACGCTGCAAAGCGCCAAGTTCGCGGCCTTGCTCGATCGCTTCGCCAACGATGTGCAGGTGATCACCCAGCCGTGCCCGGGTCTGGTCGAGTGCATCGAGGCGGGCGACCTGAGCAGCCCGGCCGTGCGTGAGTTGCTGCAAGGTTACGTGCAGCCCCTGCTCGACGGCGGCTGCGACACCTTGATTCTCGGCTGCACCCATTACCCTTTCCTCAAGCCGTTGCTCAAGCAGATGGTGCCCGCCAACATGGCGATCATCGACACCGGTGCCGCCGTTGCCCGCCAGCTGCAACGCCTGCTCGGCGAGCGTGATTTGCTGTCTGCCGGCGTTGCTCGTGACACGCAATTCTGGACCAGCGCCAGCCCAGAACATTTTGAAAAGATCCTTCCAATGTTGTGGAAGAAATCTGACACTGTGCGAAGCTTCATTAAGTAAGAAGTGCCTTAAGCACTCACCGTTTACTGAACTATCGCAGCGTCTCCGATTTCTATAAGTTTTTCTGATGTGACGGAAAAACCAACAACAGCATTAGGAAATAGGACGTTTCTCATGAGGAAACTGCTTTGCTTGGCTGCCATTGCAGCCGTCACCCTGGGGCAATCTTTCACAACTCAAGCAGCAGATGTTTCTTTCTCGGTCGGACAAACCGGTGAGTCGACCATGGTCTATCGCCTGGGGTTGCAATCGAACTGGGATGTTAGTTGGTGGCAAACCAGCGTAGGCCGGATCACCGGCTACTGGGACGGTGCCTACAGCTATTGGGACGGCGACGAGACCTCAAGTAGCCACAGTCTTTCCTTTGCACCGGTGTTCGTCTATGAGTTCGCCGGCGAGTCGATCAAGCCCTATATCGAATTAGGCGTCGGCGTAGCGGCCTTTTCCAGTACCGAAGTCGAAAACAATGAACTGGGCTCATCTTTCCAGTTCGAAGACCGGATCGGTGTCGGCCTGCGCTTTGCCGGTGGGCATGAAGTGGGTGTGCGCGCCATTCACTATTCCAATGGCGGGCTGCAGACACCCAACGATGGTGTGGAAAGTTACTCCCTGCATTATCGCATGCCGCTGTAACCCTACCTTGGCCCTGCGCCTGGCGCAGGGCCGCTCAACTACCTGGGCAACGGCCAGAGGCTGTTGACGCCCAGCGCTTCGAGTACCAGGTCCGGCGCACGATCAGGCAAGTGCTTGAGGATGACCTCGGCGGCGCTCTGGGCGGTCCACTGTTCGGGGATCGCCTGCACCGGCACGACCGGCGCCTTCAGGCTCAGCGGTGCGACGACGGTCAGGTCGATGGCCTGCGCGCCAAGGGCCGCGCGCTGGCTGGCGAACAGCGCTGGCAGGCTGTTGTCGGGCCTGGCCGGCTGGCTGGGTTCATGGATCTGCAACGCAGAATAGCGGCTTAGCACCGCCAGTACCTGGGGGGAGCTGCCTTGCTTGAGCAGCGCCAGCGCGCTGGCCAGGCAATTGGCCGATGCCTGGAGGTTGCTGCTGACAATGGCTTCGAACAGGGCCGATGCCGGCGTGTCGGGTGCCAGGTAGTCACAGGTACCGGCATTGACGATCAGGCAATCGAGCGCGCCCCAGTGGTCCTTGACCTGTCGGGCAGCCGCCGATGCCTGGGCCGCGTCGCTCAGGTCGTAGTCTTGTACCAGCAGGCGTGGGCCGTATTGGCCGGCCAGTGCCTGCAATTGCTCCGAGGGGCGTGCGCTGGCCGTGACCAGCGCACCCTGCTCCAACAGTCGTTCGGCCAGGGCTAGTCCAAGGCCGTCGCTGGCGCCGGTTACCCACACCCGTCTGGTAATAGGCGCGTTCAAAATAGGTGTTCCTCATGCTGCCGTGTGGATAACTGCTTGAATGCATCCAATGCACGCTGGCGACTACTTCCGAGGTCCACAATTGGTTGCGGATAACATTGATTATTAGCAAAGAGTCCACATTCAAACAAAGGGTCGTGGATATTTTTTTCATCTATATCGATCAGTTCCGGCAGCCATTGCCTGATGAAGCGTCCCTGGCTGTCGAATCGGCGCGATTGGCTGACGGGATTGAAGATCCGGAAATAGGGCGCCGCATCGGTACCGGTCGAGGCGCTCCATTGCCAGCCTCCGTTGTTGGCGGCCAGGTCGCCGTCGATCAGGTGACGCATGAAGAAGCGCTCGCCCTCGCGCCAGTCGATCAACAGGTTCTTGGTCAGGAACATGGCAACGATCATGCGCAGGCGATTGTGCATCCAGCCGGTGGCCAGCAACTGGCGCATGGCGGCATCGACGATCGGGATGCCGGTGCGGCCTTCTTGCCAGGCCTTGAGGTCTTCGGGGGCATGGCGCCAGGGCAGGGCCTCGGTTTCCGGGCGAAAGGCCCGATGCCGGGACACCCTGGGGTAGCCGACCAGGATGTGTTTATAGAACTCGCGCCACAGTAGCTCGTTGATCCAGGTCACCAGGCCCGGGTTGCCGCTGTCGAATTCGCCGCGATTGTGCGCCAGCGCCCGGTGCAGGCATTGGCGGGGCGAGATCACTCCGGCGGCCAGGTAGGCAGAGAGCTGGCTGGTGCCGGCCACGGCGGGCAGGTCGCGCAGTTGCTGGTAATCCTCGGCAACTTCGTCGACAAAGCGCTGCAGGCGCTCATGCGCCTCGGCTTCGCCCGCTGGCCAGAGGGCGCGAAGACTGCCTGGCGGCGTAGAAAAGCCAGGAATTTGGTCGGGGAGCGGATCACTGGCGATCGCCATGGGCGCCTGGGGGGCAATGGCGCGCTGCAGGGCCGGCAGGGCCAGGTGCAGCCGTTCATGGCAGACCTTGCGGAACTGGCTGAAGACCTGGAAGTAGCCTCCGCTGCGGGTGAGGATGCTGCCGGGTCTGAACAGCAGTTGGTCGAGGTAGCGATGCACGCTGATCCCCGACTGTGTCAAGGCGGCTTCCACGGCCTGGTCCCGGCGACTTTCGTGAATACCGTATTCGTCGTTCAGGTGCAGTGCCTGCACCTGGTGCTCGCGGCAAAGCTGCAACAATACGGCTGGCGCCTGATCCCAGGTGTCGGCCTGGCGAATCAGCAGCGGGATGTTCAGCGCCGCCAGTTGCTCTCCCAGTGCGCTGAGGTTGCGCAGCCAGAAGTCGACCTTGCACGGCGCGTCGTCATGCGCCTGCCACTGCCCGGGGCTGGCCAGCCATACCGCCAGGGTCGGGCCTTGTTCGCAGGCGGCGGCCAGGGCCGTGTTGTCATGTACGCGCAGGTCGCTGCGCAACCAGATCAGTTGCATGGGGCTTCTCGGTCTAACGCGGTGTCCCGGGTAACCTGCAGTCGCCGCAGGTCCGCAAGTGCCGCCAGGGGAGTGGTGGAAAGCTGCAGCTCGGTGTGCATCCAGGCCTCGATGGCCGCTTTATGGATGCTGACGGCGCTGCCGCTGAGGCATGTTGGCAGCTCGATGCCGGTGAGGCTGCGCTCGAGCTGCTGCAGGTTGACGGCCTTGCCCAGGCACACCAGCAGGGCCCGTGGTCGCAGGCGTGCCACGGCGACGGCCAGTTCATTGGCCGGCACGCTCCACTCCAGCATGGCCACAGGGCAGCCCGCATCACTGCCCAGCCAGGCGCAGAGCCACAGCTGTGGGTCGAATTCCAGGGTCGAGCCGTTGACCACCAGCAAGGGCGGGCCAGCGAGCGAGTGATTGTTGTGATGAATCCGTGCCCCGAGCTTGCTGCGCAGCCAGGAGCCGAAGAACACCTGTTCCAGGCGGGCGCTGAACTGGCCCTGCCAGCGCAGCTCCAGCTGCTCGAACAACGGCATCAGCAAGTGCTCGCACAGGGTCGCGGCAGGGTAGAGCGCCATGACCTGGTTCAGCTGCTGGTCCAGGCGTCGTTCGGCGAGGGTGGCAATGGCGTCGATCAACTGCTGTTGCAGACTTGCCCAGTCATTGCCGACCCGTTGCACGGGCTCGTCGGTCGGGCTGCCCAGCAGCGCCTTGACCTGGCCGACCGCAACCCCATGGTTGAGCCAGCGCAGGATCTGGCGGATGCGCTCGACATGCTCCTGGCTGTAGAGCCGGTGGCCTTTGCCGGTGCGCTGCGGAACGATCAGCCCATAGCGCCGCTCCCAGGCGCGCAGGGTGGCCGGATTGACGCCGGTCAGACGTGTCACTTCGCCGATCGGCAACCGTTCAGATGGCATTGCGCAGGCCCAGGCGTTCCGGGTGCGGTTGCAGGTAGACCTGCTGCAGCACATAGGGATCGGGGTGGCTGCGCAGATGGTGCTTGAGCAAGGTCAGCGGCACCACCAGCGGCACCACGCCGGCCTGGTACTGGTCGATCAACTGGCGGACCTCCCGGCGGTCTTCGTCGCAGAGGACATCGCGCAGGTAGCCGCTCAGATGCAGCAGGACATTGCTGTGATTACCGCGGCTGGCGCAACGCCTCAGGGCCTGCATCAACTGGCTGAAGTAGCGCGGGCCGATCACCTCGGGGGCGTCGTCGCGGGTCATGCTGCCCAGCAGTTTGCCCAGGGTCCGGTATTCCCGGGGGTTGTTGGCCATCAGTTGATACTTGTAGCGGGCATGGAAGGCGATCAGTGCACCACGGCTCAGGCCGTCTGCCAGCAGGTGCTGCCACTGGGCGTAGGCGTAGACCCGGGTGATGAAATTCTCGCGCAGTACCGGGTCGCACAAGCGGCCGTCTTCCTCCACCGGCAGGTCCGGGCGCAGTCGACAGAACGCCGCCGCGTACAGGCCGCGAGCGCCTTCTCGGGCGGGGTAGCCGTTGGCCTGGTAGACCTTGGCCCGTTCCAGCGCACAGGAAGGCGACTTGTGCATGAAGATGTAGCCGCAGATCGCATCCAGCTCAGCCGCCATCCGCTCACCGTAGGCCTGCAAGGGCGCGGACAGGTCTTGCGCCGGATCACGACTGCCCACGGCCCGGGGGGCGGCAGGGTCGCCGACCAGGCGAATGGGCGCGCGGGGAACGCCCAAGCCGATGGCCACTTCCGGGCACACCGGCACCAGGTCGAAATACTCACCCAGGACTTCATTGCACAGGCGCGAGGCCTTGTGGCCACCGTTGTAACGCACCTCGGCCCCGGTCAGGCAGGCGCTGACAGCGATTTTCGGCTTGGCGGCAAATGAGGAGGCAGGCATGCGGGTGTCCTGTAAAACTTGTACAAATAGATGGGCATGTACAGGTTTATCATAGGGCGATACCTGTGCAAGTCAATTAATCTGTACAAGTTTTGGATAGGACAACGGGGTAACGGGGCGCCGAATGCGCGCCCCGGCTGAGGTCATTCCAGGTGTTCGATCAGCCGCCGTGCCGCTTCCTGGCCGCTGAGCCACGCGCCTTCGACCCGGCCGGACAGGCACCAGTCGCCACAGGCATACAGGCCCAGGTCGGCATCGGCCAGGGCGCCCCATTCATGGTTGACGGTCGGGCGGGCGTACAGCCAGCGATGGGCGAGGGAGAAACTGGGGGCGGGCACGACGCAGCCGACCAGTTCGGCGAAATCGCCCCACAGCTGTTCGATCACCGCCTCCTTGCTCAGGTCGATGTGCTGCTTGCTCCAGCTTGAGGTGGCGTGCAGCACCCAAGTGTCCATATGGCTGTCGCGCCCGGGTTTGCTACGGTTGCGGGCCAGCCAGTCGAGGGAGCTGTCCTGGACGAAGCAGCCCTGCATCGGTGTCTCCAGCGGCGTGTCGAACGCCAGGGCAATGGCCCAGGTCGGGTCCATCTGCACGCTGGCCGCGGTTGCTGCGAGCTTGGGTGCGGCGGCCAGCAACGGGGTGGCCTGGGGCGCGGGGACGGCGACGATCACCCGGCTGAACGGGCCATGGCTGCAGCCTTCGGTGTCTTGCAGGTGCCAATACTGCTTGCCGCGAAACACTTCGGCGATGCGGCAGGTGAAATTGACCGTCACGTCCTTGAGCAGGCCGCGGGTGATGGCGCTCATGCGCGGCACGCCGACCCAGCGGGTCTGCTCATCGGGAGAGGGGCTGAGGACACCGTTCTGGTAGTGGTAGAGCTGCGGCTTCCATTCGGCGGCCCAGCCGGCAGCCACCCATTGCTGGACTTGATCGACGAAGCGCCGGTCGCGGGCCGTAAAGTACTGGGCACCGAGGTCCAGGGCACCGGCATCGCTGCGTTTACTGGCCATGCGACCGCCGCTGCCATGGCCCTTGTCGAACAGGTGCACGGCCTGTCCGGCCTTCTGCAGTGCCTGGGCCGCTGACAGGCCGGCGATGCCGGCGCCGATGATTGCAATGGGTACAGTCATGATGGCCTCTTCGAACCTGATGGTTGCAGACGGTGCTGCCGGGCAAATCTGTACAATAAACGAATCCTGTATAAGATTGCGCTCAATGCTGCAGGTTCGCCTATGTTTATCCGAGAGCGTTCGGTCAAAAAAGTGCCTTGATCTTAAAAATAGACCAGGCAGCGCCATGTGAGGACACAGCCATGCATATATTGCTGACCGGCGGTACTGGATTGATAGGCCAACAGCTGTGTCAGCACTGGCTGGCCCAGGGGCATCGACTGACCGTGTGGAGCCGGCGACCGGAACAGGTAGGCAGATTGTGTGGTGTGGGTGTGCGCGGCATTGCCCGTCTTGAGGATCTGGCCGCGGACGACACGCTGGATGCGGTGATCAACCTGGCCGGTGCGCCGATTGCCGATCGCCCCTGGAGTGCGCGACGCCGAGCCGTGCTCTGGGCGAGCCGGATCACCCTGACCGAGCAACTACTGGCCTGGCTGGAAAGCCGAGAGCAGCGCCCCGAGGTGCTGATTTCCGGTTCGGCCGTAGGCTGGTATGGCGATGGTGGCGAACGCGAGCTGACCGAAGCCTCGCAGCCGGTCAAGGAGGACTTTGCCAGCCAGCTGTGCATCGCCTGGGAAGAAACCGCCCAACGCGCACAGGCGTTGGGCATTCGCGTGGTGCTGGTGCGTACCGGGTTGGTGCTGTCGAGCGAGGGCGGCTTTTTGTCGCGCCTGCGCCTGCCGTTCAAACTGGGGCTGGGCGGGCCGATTGGCGATGGTCGGCAGTGGATGCCCTGGGTCCATATCGATGACCAGATCGCCCTGATTGATTTTCTCTTGCAGCACAAGGATGCCAGCGGTCCTTATAATGCCTGCGCCCCGGAGCCGGTGCGCAATCGCGAGTTTGCCCAACGCCTGGGCAAGACCCTGCATCGCCCGGCGTTCATGCCGTTGCCGGCCCTGGTGTTGAAGGCCGGGCTGGGCGAGTTGTCGACCCTGCTGCTGGGCGGTCAGCGGGCGCGGCCGGTGCGTTTGCTCGCGGCCGGGTTCACCTTCCGCTTCAATGATCTGCAATCGGCGCTGGACGCCTTGTCCAGGCGCCTCTGATATAGGACGTTGCATGACCGATCACGCGTTGTTGCTGGTCAACCTGGGTTCGCCTGCTTCCACCTCGGTGGCCGATGTGCGCCGCTACCTCAATCAGTTCCTGATGGACCCCTATGTCATCGACCTGCCCTGGCCGGTGCGGCGCCTGCTGGTGTCGCTGATCCTGGTCAAGCGCCCCGAGCAGTCGGCCCATGCCTATGCTTCGATCTGGTGGGACGAAGGCTCGCCACTGGTGGTGCTGACCCGCCGCCTGCAGGCGGCAATGCGTGACTACTGGCGCCATGGCCCGGTCGAGATCGCCATGCGCTATGGCGAGCCGTCCTTGCCCAACGTGCTGGCGCGCCTGGCCGCCCAAGGGGTGAAGAAAGTCACCCTGGCGCCGCTCTATCCGCAGTTCGCCGACAGCACGGTGACGACGGTGGTCGAACAGGCGCGGCAGGTGATCGCCGAGCAGCAGTTGCCGTTGCAGATGGCCGTGCTGCAGCCGTTCTACGACCGCCCCGAATACATCGATGCCCTGGTGGCCAGTGCCAGGCCGTACCTTGCGCAGGACTACGATCACCTGCTGTTGAGCTTCCACGGCCTGCCCGAGCGTCACCTGAAAAAGCTCGACCCGACCGGTACCCACCGTTTCCAGGACCCTGACTGCTGCCGTGACGCGTCCCCTGAAATGCTCGCCGTCTGCTACCGCGGTCAGTGCCTGCGCACGGCCCAGGCGTTCGCCCGGCAGATGGGCATACCGGATGGCAAATGGTCGGTGTCGTTCCAGTCGCGCCTGGGCCGGGCCAAGTGGATCGAGCCCTATACCGAGACCCGTCTGGACGAACTGGGCAAGGCGGGGGTGAAGAAGCTGCTGGTGATGTGCCCGGCGTTTGTCGCCGACTGCATCGAAACCCTGGAAGAGATCGGCGATCGCGGGCGTGAGCAGTTTATCGAGGCGGGCGGGGAGGAGCTGGTGCTGGTGCCGTGCCTGAATGATCACCCGCAGTGGGTACAGGCGTTGACCGGGATGTGCGAGACGGCTTGAGGGCTGATCGCGGGGCAAGCCCGCTCCTGGTAGGAGCGGGCTTGCCCCGCGATGCAGTCAGCCCTGCACCTTGTGCTTCCAGCTGTCGTTACCCGGCAGCAGCAGGTTCAAGGCGATGGCCACCACGGCGCACAGGGCGATGCCCTTCAGGCCCCAGTCATCCGGGCCGGTACCGGTACCGATCAGCACGCCACCGATGCCGAACACCAGGGTCACCGAAACGATCACCAGGTTGCGTGCTTCGCCCAGGTCGATCTTGTGGCGGATCATGGTATTCATGCCCACCGCCGCGATCGAGCCGAACAGCAGGCACAGGATGCCACCCATCACCGGCACCGGAATGCTTTGCAGCAAGGCGCCGAACTTGCCGATGAAGGCCAGGGTGATGGCGAAGATCGCCGCCCAGGTCATGATCTTCGGGTTGTAGTTCTTGGTCAGCATCACTGCACCGGTCACTTCGGCGTAGGTGGTGTTGGGTGGGCCACCGAACAGGCCCGCCGTGGTGGTGGCGATGCCATCACCGAGCAGGGTGCGGTGCAGGCCCGGTTTTTTCAGGTAGTCGCGACCGGTCACGCTGCCCACTGCGATCACCCCGCCGATGTGCTCGATGGCGGGCGCCAGGGCAACCGGGACGATGAACAGGATCGCCTGCCAGTTGAACGCCGGCGCGGTGAAGTGTGGCAGTGCCAGCCAGGGCGCGGCGGCGATCTTGGCGGTGTCGACCACGCCGAAGTAGAACGACAGGCCAAAGCCCACCAGCACACCGGCAATGATCGGCACCAGGCGGAAGATGCCCTTGCCGAATACCGCGACGATCAGGGTGGTCAGCAGCGCCGGCATGGAGATCATCATGGCGGTGCCGTACGGCAGCAGTTCGGTGCCGTCGCCGGCCTTGCCCATGGCCATGTTGGCGGCGATCGGCGCCATGGCCAGGCCAATGGAAATGATCACCGGGCCAATCACCACCGGCGGCAGCAGGCGGTCGATGAAGCCGGTGCCCTTGATCTTCACGGCCAGGCCCAGGAAGGTGTAGACGAAGCCGGCCGCCATGACCCCGCCCATGGTCTCGGCCAGGCCGAACTGGCCCTTGGCGAGAATGATCGGGGTGATGAAGGCGAAGCTGGAGGCGAGGAACACCGGGACCTGACGGCCGGTCACCAGCTGGAACAGCAGAGTTCCCAGGCCCGCAGTGAACAGCGCGACGTTCGGGTCGAGGCCGGTGATCAGTGGCATCAGCACCAGCGCGCCAAAGGCAACGAAGAGCATCTGCGCGCCAGAGACGACCTGACGCCAGAGCGGGTCGTTGAACTCATCCTGCATGGTCAGGCGTCCTTCTGCTTGGTGCCGAAGATCTTGTCGCCGGCATCGCCCAGGCCAGGAATGATGTAACCGTGCTCGTTCAGGCGCTCGTCGATCGAGGCGGTGTAGATCTGCACGTCCGGGTGCGCTTTCTCGACCACGGCAATGCCTTCGGGCGCGGCAACCAGCACCATGGCGCGGATGTCCTTGCAGCCGGCTTTCTTGAGCAGGTCGATGGTGGCGACCATCGAGCCGCCGGTGGCCAGCATCGGGTCGATGATCAGTGCCAGGCGCTCGTCGATTTCCGGGGCGAGCTTTTCCAGGTAGGTGTGCGCTTCGAGGGTTTCCTCGTTGCGGGCGACACCCACGGCACTGACCTTGGCGCCCGGGATCAGGCTGAGCACGCCGTCGAGCATGCCGATGCCGGCACGCAGGATCGGTACTACAGTAATCTTCTTACCGGCGATCTTCTCGACCTGGACCGGGCCGCACCAGCCTTCGATTTCGTAGGTTTCGAGCGGCAGGTCCTTGGTGGCCTCGTAGGTCAGGAGCGTGCCGACTTCCTGGGCGAGTTCGCGAAAGTTCTTGGTGCTGATATCGGCACGGCGCATCAGGCCGAGCTTGTGACGGATCAGCGGGTGGCGGATCTCACGGGTAGGCATAGGGAAGGCTCCGGGGGGCGGGCAAAAAAACCGCGGTAGATTAATCTATTCAGCCGCGTGTGTCCTTACGCATTCTGGACGTTAGTCCATAAATGCTTGATCTGGCGTCGCCGGATGCGTACCTTTGCCCGCTTTTCTCAATTGCAGCCCCTGGAGAGCGCCATGTCCGCTGATCTCGAGCATATCCGTCAAGTCATGCGAGAGGCTGACTGCCTGTACACCGAAGCCGAAGTCGAGGCCGCCATTGCCCGCGTTGGCGCGCAGATCAGCGACGTGCTCGCCGAGCGCAACCCGGTGGTGTTCTGCGTGATGAACGGTGGCCTGATCTTCGCCGGCAAGCTGCTGACGCACCTGCAGTTCCCGCTGGAGTCTTCCTACCTGCACGCCACTCGCTATCGCAATCAGACCAGCGGCGGCGACCTATTCTGGAAAGCCAAGCCGGAAGTCTCGTTCATCGATCGCGACGTGCTGATCATCGACGACATCCTCGACGAGGGTCACACCCTCAGCGCCATCATCGACTTCTGCAAGCATGCCGGCGCCCGTGCCGTGCACACTGCGGTACTGATCGACAAGGACCACGACCGCAAGGCCAGCGCCGAGCTCAAGGCCGATTTCTGTGGCCTGAGCTGCGTCGACCGCTACGTTTTCGGTTACGGTATGGACTACAAAGGCTACTGGCGTAACGCCAATGGCATCTTCGCCGTCAAAGGACTCTAACACCATGCGCCAGCCCGGATTTCTCGACCAGTCGTTGTTTGCCGAGCTGGCCGCCAAGTCGTCAGCCAGCCCACGTGGCCGCCAGCACCATAACTTCCATGAAATGGAAGAGCCTTGCCACCGCATGGCGGTAGGGCTGCAACCGTCCACCTACATCCCGCCACACCGTCACCTGTCCGACGATAAGGCGGAGTGCCTGATCGTGTTGCGCGGCAAGCTGGGCCTGCTGATCTTCGATGAGCAGGGCGCCGTGCTGGACAAGCGGGTGCTCGAAGCGGGCGGCGATTGCCTGGGCGTCGATCTGGCTCCGGGTACCTTCCATGGCCTGGTGGTGCTGGAAGCGGATAGCATGATGTTCGAATGCAAGTCCGGCCCGTATCGGCCGATTGGCGAGGGTGAGCAGGCCAACTGGGCGCCACGTGAGGGCGAGCCGGGCGTGGCCGAGTACCAGGCCTGGATGCGCGCGCAGTTCGCCTGAATGTTCGCGGGGCAAGCCTGCTCCTGTAGGAGCGGGCTTGCCCCGCGATGAGCCCACAAGATTCTCATGCTAAAGTGCCAGGCCGCCCCAAGGAGCCTGTCATGCGTGCGATTGTCCCCCTGCTTCTCGTGTTGAGCATGCCACTGGCTGCTGCGCCCCTGCACAGCCAGTTCCTGCCGCCGGACGACCTGTCCCTGCGCCAGGAAACCCCGCAATCCCAGCAACTGCTCCAGGTCACCGAGTACTCGGTGGTGGTGGGCAACCAGCGTCAGTCCAACCAGCAGCCGATCCCGGTGACGTCACCCCTGGTCCTGCGCCTCAAGGGCAAGCCCCTGAGCAAAGGCGCGACGGTGCGCCAGGTGCTGATCAGTTTCGACGCCGAGAGCAAAAGCCTGAAGAAGCCGGTGTTCGACGAGCAGCGCAAGATCCTCAGCCTCAACTACCCGATCAGCCAATACCGGGTGATTCTCGACCTGCTGCGCAACGACACCGTGTATGTGCAGTTCCTCAGCTATGCCAACGGCCATGTCTGGGCCGATCTGCACACCGGAGCGGTACGCGCGCGTTGAGCCGGCGTGCCGGGCAGGGGTACACTGCCGGCCCGTGAAAATGTCCGTGATGGTTCAGTTGGAGTCGGCAATGCGTAAAGACAAGAAGCAAGTGATTGGGGATGAGATCAGCGACGAGTACGTCAAATCCTTCCTGCAGTTCGAACCGGCGGATGCCACGTCCCCGTCGCTGCACAAGCTGGTCAAGGCCTACCGTGGCCTGCGCATCGATGACTTCGAGCGTTTTGTCGGCTTCTTCGTCGAGGCGGGCCTGGATGTGGACGGCAAGGACGAGCACGGCAAGACCTTCGTCGATCTGATCCAGGACCAGCGCAACGCCGCTGACTACATCGAGATCATCGAAAAGGCCCGCGGCTGATCGCCAGGCGCCCATAAAAAAACGCCCCGAAGGGCGTTTTTTTATGCCGGTGCGTTACGCGTAGTGCTGCGCCGGGCTGTTTTCGACCAGGCCCAGGGCCTCGTCGTTGTGGGCGCTGATCTTGTGGTACAGCGCGGCATCGGCAGCCAGGACCTTTTCCCGGGCCGGGAAGATTTCCTTGAGCTTGCCTGCCCAGGCACCCTTGGTTTTCTCGGGGAAGCAGCGTTCGATCAGCTCGAGCATGATCGACACGGTCACCGAGGCACCTGGGGATGCACCCAGCAGGGCGGCCAGGGTGCCGTCCTTGGCCGCCACCAGTTCGGTACCGAACTGCAGGATGCCGCCTTTTTTCGGGTCTTTCTTGATGATCTGCACGCGCTGGCCAGCCACTTCCAGGCGCCAGTCCTCGGCTTTCGCCTCGGGGTAGAAGCGGCGCAGGGATTCCATGCGCTGCTCCATCGACTGCATCACTTCGCTGACCAGGTACTTGGTCAGGTCCATGTTGTCGCGGGCCACGGCGAGCATCGGGCCGATGTTGCCCATGCGTACCGACAGCGGCAGGTCGAGGAACGAGCCGTGCTTGAGGAACTTGGTGGTGAAGCCGGCGTAGGGGCCGAACAGCAGCGAGGTCTTGCCGTCGACGACGCGGGTGTCCAGGTGCGGCACCGACATCGGTGGCGAACCTACCGCAGCCTGGCTGTAGACCTTGGCCTGGTGTTTCTTGACCACGTCCGGGTTGTCGCAACGCAGCCACTGGCCGCTGACCGGGAAGCCGCCAAAGCCCTTGCTTTCCTCGATGCCCGACTGCTGCAGCAGCTGCAGGGCCGCGCCGCCGGCGCCGAGGAACACGAAGCGGGCGTCGAGTTCACGGCTGGCGCCGCTGTTGACGTCCTTGAGGCTGACGGTCCAGCCGCTGCCGTTACGGCGCAGGCCGGTGACACGCTTGCAGTACTTGACCTGGGCGTCCGGGGCGCTGGCCAGGTGCTTGAGCAGCTTGTTGGTCAGGGCGCCGAAGTTGACGTCGGTGCCTTTGATGACGCGGGTGGCGGCGATTTTCTGGTCGGCAGGGCGACCAGGCATCATCAGCGGCATCCACTCGTTCATCACCGACTTGTCTTCGGTGTATTCCATGTCGGCGAAGGCGTGGTGCTGCTTGAGCAGCTCGAAACGCTTCTTCAGGAAGTCGATGCCTTTTTCGCCTTCGACGTAGCTCAGGTGCGGCACGGGGTTGATGAACGCCCGTGTCGAGCTGAACGCACCCTTCTTGCTCAGGTAGGCCCAGAACTGCCGGGATACCTCGAACTGGGTATTGATGTGCACCGCTTTCTTGATGTCGATGCTGCCGTCGGCGGCCTGCGGCGTGTAGTTCAGTTCACACAGCCCGGCATGGCCGGTCCCGGCGTTGTTCCACGGGTTGGAACTTTCCGCGGCACCCGAATCCATCAACTCGACGACTTCCAGCTTGATTGCCGGGTCGAGTTCCTTGAGCAGTACGGCCAGGGTGGCACTCATGATGCCTGCCCCTACCAGTACTACATCGACTGCTTCGTTCTGCGCCATTTAACGCGTCTCCAAAATCTACAGCACCAAATTGACAGCATAGGATCCCTGGCTTGGCCAGGATCGCCATGTCCGATTCTTCGCAGGTTTTGCAACTTCAGCGGACACCGCCAAACGGGCTTTGCGTTGCCTATGAACGCATTTTAAGACCGGTGCGGCAATTCGACTTATGGTCAAGGTGTCCGTCGTGCGTTATGGACCGGCCTCAGTCACTCATCCTGGATGAGCGCTGTTGCCAGCTGTTCAGGGCTGTTCGGGACACTTTAGGTGCTTTTGCACATGCCAGACTGTTCATTGCTCGCCACACTCTCGTGAAGTTGTGAAAACCCGTTTTTTCACGCTCTTTTGGAGACGTGAACCTCAAAAAGGACTGCGCGATGGCAGACCTGGCAGGTTCATGCAGGGCAGGAGCCGGATGACGCAGGCGCGCTGACGTGTGCAAGACCTGTGTGGAAGGCTCTCTGTGGGCGGTGCGGAGGATGCGCAATGGTCGACATTGGCGGTGCTGCGAGGCCCGATCAGGAGACGTCCTTATAATCGGGGGGAGATTATAACGATGTCTCGGGCAGAAATGATCTTTATTAGCGACTTTTATTGACGCAAGGTCAGGCGGCCATGCTGCGCTGTACCCAGTTGCCGCGGGCCGGTGGGCAGATTCGTGCGCTGGCGGGCAGCGGCTGACCCAGCCAGGCGAGGCGAATTTCGTCGATCTGCACCCAGTCGCTGCCATCAGGGCGTTTGGCGCATTGCTTGAAGGCCAGGCAATGGCCACGGCTGTCGAGACGGACGAACGTGCGGGTGGGCGGGCGACCGAACAGGAATGTCCAGAACCGGGACATGGTGTACTCCCTCATGGCGTGTGCTGGGCGCCAGCATAGCCACAGGGCGATGAAACGATTGTGACAGCGAACCGGCAGCGTTCGCGCCTGTCTTATTCGCTAATGGCACGCCGATGGCTGGGCCGCGTCGTGCTGGTTATACTGGCGGCCTTTGCTGCCTATTCTGGAGAGATGAGCATGTTGCAACGTTTGTTGTTCGGTTTGATCGCGGTGACCAGCCTGACGCTGGTCGGTTGTGCCCACAGTCCGCAACAACTCAGCCCGCAACCGAAACTCACCGCCCAGCTGGCGCCGGTCGGCCACGGCCAGCCGGTAGTGGTCAAGGTGGTCGACGGTCGCGCTTCGCAAACCCTGGGCACCCGTGGCGGCATGTACCCTGAAACCAGCGCCATCACCGTGACCGGCAACGACCTGCTGCCCAAGCTGCAGGCCCAGGCCGAAGCCGCCGTGCGCCTCTTGGGCTTTACCCCGACGCCCAACGCCTACAACGCGCCGCAGCTGACCCTGACCCTGGCCGAGCTCAAGTACCAGTCGCCCAAGGAAGGCCTGTACGTGACCGAAGCCACCATCGGCGCCACCTTCCGTGCCGACGTGTCCAACGCCAACCGCCGCTACAGCGGCCGCTACGGTGCCTCGCTGGACCAGCGTTTCGGCATGGCGCCGAACCAGGAAACCAACACCAAGCTGGTGGGTGACGTGCTCAGCGATGCGCTGACCCGTGTATTCAAGGACCAGGCCATCGGCCAGATCCTCGGCGAATAAGCCCCCGCTGATGAAAAGCCCGATGCCGGGGTTGCCGGCATCGGGCTTTTTTGTGCTCGGGTTCAGGCCGCTTCGACGTAGAAATCCAGCAGGCTGATGCCGGTCGCGCCATCGACCTCGGGCAGGTCGTCGTGGGGATGCCCGCCGAGGGCGCAGTACACCAGCCACTGGCGGTCCTGGACGTTGAAGGCCAGGCCGTCGATCAGCGCCTGCTGTTCATCGCTCTGGGCGATCAGATAAAGACGGTCCTGGTTTTCGGCGTGCAGCATGACAAGCTCCCTTTGATGACGAAGGCCGACAGGGTGGCGTGTTTGCATGACGATCGTATGACGCGGGCCGTCATTGGTCGAAAAGGGCGGGAATCGACGCACGGCTTGGGTAGAATGCCCGCCGTGTCGAGTGTGTCGATGGTTGAATTCGAGGTTCTGTAATGTCGCTGCAAATGCTCTGGGGGCTGATCGCCGCCCATCCGGCCAAGCTGATCAACCTGCTGGCGCTGGTGATTACCTGCCCCGGCGGCCTGCTGCTGCACAGTGCCCGGCGCCGTGAAGCGCAAGCGCTGGCGGGCGCGCCAAGCGATGAAGCAGTGGTCGACGGCATGACCCAGCGTATCAACCGCTTCTACTACATCCTGGGCTTTGCCTTCCTGGCCCTGGCCCTGCTGCTGTCCTGGTTCAGCACCTGGGTGTGAACCCCTATCGCGGGGCAAGCGTCCAGGCGGCGCTGCCACTCGGCCTGGGCACGGGCCAGCTCATCGGCCGGGAACAGCGTGGCGGCCTTGGGCACTTCCAGCGCCGGATCGGCATCGGCCCACTGCGCATACGCCAGGTAATGCACCGGGAACAAGCGGTAGCCACCGAGGATCTGCCGATCGATCTCCGCCGCCAGCTGCTTGGTGTCTTCGAAGAAAGCCGTGACCGGCGGGGCGAAGTTGATGTGTACCCGACCTTTGTAGCCGGTGATGCCCTGGGCGATGCTCAGGTCGTCCTCGCCCGGCGCCTTGCTGTAGCTGCCAGTGGTGGCGCGGATGTACAGCTCGCGGGCCTTGGCCTGGTCGCAAGGGTCGTATTCGTAGCTGATCGATACCGGGCTCAGGTTCAGGCCCTGGATGACCGCACCGAAAGGCTCGTCCTTGCGGCTCATGTGGAACATTTTCAGGATTGCCGAATCGGTGCGATCGTCACCATCCTTGGCCCGGCCTTCGGCCTGGGCGATCCAGATCGACTGGCCGTCGTTGCGGATCGAATGGTTGATGTAGGCCGAGAGCAACTGGTAGGCCGCGAGCTTCTCCCGGCGACCGGTGATCGAACGGTGGACGATGAAGCTCTTGTTCAGGCGCATCATGTCGCTGACGAACGGCTTTTGCAGCAGGTTGTCGCCGATGGCGATCCGCGGCGTCGGCAGGCCGGCGTGGTACACGGCGTAGTTGACGAACGCCGGGTCCATGACGATGTCACGGTGGTTGGCCAGGAACAGGTAGGCGGTGCCGGACTTGAGCAACTCGACGCCGGTGTAGGTGACACCATCGGTGGCGCGCTCGATGGTATGGTCGACGTAGAACTCGACCTTGTCCTGCAGGGTCGAGACACAGCTGACCCCGGCGAACTCTTTGCGCAGGCGTCGGGCGATCAGCGGCTTGAGCAGCCAGCCGAAGGCCCCGGCCATGCGCGGGAAGCGAAAGTGGGTGAGGATATCGAGGAATGCCGGGTCGCTGAGCAGGCGTGCCAGAACGGCAGGGACCTCAGCGTCGTCGTACGGTCGGATGGCATCGAATTCGCCCATCATGCTCTCTTGTTGGAAACGGCTAGGGTAATAGGTAGGGCCGGGGTCCGAAAAACGGCTCGAACACGCGCAGGTCCTGTAAATAGACCGGCAATTATACGCACAAGTCACTCCGGAGGCCGCGATGCTGGAGACTGCACACTACGATTGTCCTTATTGTGGTGAAGAAGTTGAGACGACGGTGGACCTGTCCGGCGGTGACCAGGAGTACATCGAGGACTGTCAGGTCTGCTGCAAGCCCATTCGCTTTGTGCTTCAAGTGCACGATGGAGAATGGATGCTGGATGTCTATGGCGAGAACGACTGATGCAACGAATCTATGAGCCGGAAAACCTGTTGGAAGCTGAAATGCTGATCGGCATGCTCGGCAGCGAGGGTGTCCAGGTACACCTGGTCGGCCGCGACCTGATGGGGGCGATGGGCGACCTGCCGATGCAGGGCCTGCTGGGCCTGGCGGTCGCCGACGACCAGGCCGAATACGCACGCCAGTTGATCGCCGCGTACAATGACGCCCAGCCACTGGCTGGCGACGAACCGGAGAGTCTCCCCGGCACCCTGATTTGCTAGGTTTTTTATCCCCATGTGTGGACGTTACGCGCTGTTTCGCTGGTCTCCTGCCTTTGCCGCCTTGCCGGGCTTCCCGGCGGACCAGCAGGCGCAATGGAACATTTCCCCTGGTGCCTCGGTACTGATCCAGCGCCAACTTGAAGCCGGCAAGCTGGAGCTGGCCCGTGCCCGCTGGGGGCTGACGCCGGCCTGGCTGACTGACCTGTCGCGTACCCCGGCCCATGCCCGGGCCGAAACCCTGGCCGAGCAGCCGATGTTTCGCGAGGCCTTTCGCCAGCGTCGCTGCCTGATGCCGGCCAACGGCTTCTACGAGTGGCGCGGCACGGCGCGCAAACGGCCCTACTGGTTGACGCCGGGGGAGGGCTCGTCGTTGTTCTTTGCCGCCATCTGGGAGGCCTACCCGGTACAGGACCAGGTCTGGCTGAGCACGGCGGTGGTGACCCAGGCGGCGATGAGCCTGCGTCGGCCTCTGATTCTCGATGCGGCGGGGCAGGCGGCCTGGCTCGACCCCGAGACGCCAGCCGCCCGGCTGTACGAGTTGCTGGCCAGCAACCAGGCGCCGTTGCGCGAGCGGGTGCTGGCCAACTTCGTCAATGATCCGAAGCTCAATGGGCCGGAGTGCCTGACCCCGGCTTGAGATCGCATCGCGGGGCAAGCCCGCTCCTACAGCCGCGATGGATTCACACCCTGAACTGATTGATCAAGCGCCGCTGCTGCTCGGCCAGCTTGGTCAGTTCGGCGCTGGCGCTGCTGGACTCATCGGCCCCGCCTGCCACTTCATTGGCCACCTGGCCGATATTGATCACATTGCGGTTGATGTCATCGGCCACCGCGCTCTGCTCTTCGGCAGCGCTGGCGATCTGGGTGTTCATGTCGTTGATCACCGAGACCGCCCGGGTGATGCTTTCCAGCGCCTGGGCGGCGCGAGCGGCCTGCTGCACGCTGTCGTCGGTCTTGCCCTGGCTGTCTTCCATGACCCGCACCACATCGCGGGTGCCTTGCTGCAGTTGCTGGATCATCTGCTGGATTTCTTCAGTGGCCTGCTGGGTCTTCTGCGCCAGGTTGCGCACCTCGTCGGCCACCACGGCAAAGCCGCGGCCCTGCTCGCCGGCACGCGCCGCTTCGATGGCCGCGTTGAGTGCCAGCAGGTTGGTCTGCTCGGCAATGGCGCGGATGGCGATCAGGATCGCGTTGATGTTCTCGCTGTCGCGGGCCAGGGTCTGCACCACGCCCACCGCCCGGCCGATCTCCTCGGCCAGGGCGCTGATCGAGTCAGAGGTGTTGCGCACGATCTGCAGGCCCTGGTGGGCGGCCTGGTCGGCGTTGCTGGCGGCCTGGGCGGCATGGGTGGCGTTGCGCGCCACGTCCTGGGCGGTGGCGGTCATCTCGTGCACTGCGGTGGCCACCAGTTCGATCTCGGCCATTTGCTTGTGCACGCCCTGGTTGGTGCGGATGGCGATGTCGGCGGTGTGCTCCGACGAGTCGCTGACCTTCTGCACCGAGGCCACCACCTGGCTGATCATCGCCTGCAGCTTGCCCAGGAAGGTGTTGAAGCCCTTGGCGATCGAGCCCAGCTCGTCGGCGCGGTCGCTGCTCAGGCGGCGGGTCAGGTCGCCTTCGCCCTGGGCGATGTCGTCGAGCATGGCCACCATCTGCCGCAGTGGGCGGGCGATGCCGTGGGCCAGCAGCCAGATCACCAGCAGGCCGACGGCGGCGATGCCCAGGCCCATCAGGGTCATGCCGGTGATATCGGTGCGGCGCTGGGCGCTGAGTTCATCCTGGAGTTTGTTGACGTCGGCCATCACCGCGCTGACTGGCAGTTCCAGCAGCAGGGTCCAGCGTGCGTCGGTGTTGGCGATCTTGAACGGCAGGTACAGCTCGATGCGGCCGGCTTGTTGATTGACCTTGTAGTGCAGGGTTTCGCCGGCAAGCTGGCTCAGGGTGGTGGCGACGCTGGCGTCGAGGGCATCGCTGGCCTTTTCGCCGAACTTGCCCGGGTCCTTGGTGAAGGCCACCAGGCGACCGTTGCCGGACACCAGTGCCAACTCGCCTGCACCGTCATAGAGCTGGCGGTCGGCGGCGTTGAGCAGTTCCTGAATGAAGTTCACCGACAGGTCGGCACCGGCGATGCCCTGGAACTGGCCGTCGATCATGATCGGTTCGACGAAGGAGGCGAGCATCACCACCTTGTCGCCTACCTTATAGGGGGCCGGGTCGATGACGCAGGCCTTCTTCGACTCCTGCGGGCACAGGTAGTACTCGCTGGCGCGTACGCCAGTGGCGAGGATGGTCTGGTCGTTGACGTCGGCCAGCTTGTCCTGGCCCAGGCTGCCGTCATCGTTGCGGAACCACCAGGGCAGGAAGCGGCCGGTGGCACTGTCGATACCGGTGATGGCGCTGCCGACATAACGGCTGTCATCGTGGTCCAGGGCGCCCGCTTCCCAGCCCAGGTAGGTGCCGAGGATCAGCGGGTTGGTCACGGCGGTCTGCTTGAGCAGGGCGATCAGTTGCTCACGCTCGATCTTGAGCTGTGGATTGCCGTTGGCGTCCTTCATGCCGAGCATGGCGTTGCTGGTGGCCAGGCTGCGGGCGATCAGCAGTGGCGCTTCCAGGCCGCGCTGGATTTCGCTGACCTGGGTGCGGGCCAGGGCGGTCAGGCGCTGTTCGATCACCGCTTCGAACTGCTGTTGGGTGCGGGCCTGCACCAGGTCCTGGGTGCGCTGGCCGGAATACACCGCATAGAGCACCAGGGCGGCGACTATGCTTAATACGATGGCACCGGCCAGGGCGGCAACGGAAAACTGGATCGACCTGAACTTCATGAAGGGCTCCAAGCGCAAAAAAACGTCTGCTACGGCTTATCGGCTTGTGCAGGTCAAAGCATGAGTGCCGTCTGGAGAAATCTTCGTCCGGGATATGGCGGGCGCAATCGAGTCGGCCTAGGATACGCGGCATGTTCGAAGGGAGTGTTTTCATGCGTAAGTCATTTGTTGTCGGTGCCCTGGGTGCCAGCATCCTGCTAGCCGGTTGCCAGGCGGTGAACACCACCAGCGGCGGTGCCGTCGGTGTCGAGCGTACGCAATACATGTTCAGCATGCTGTCGACCGAAGAGGTCAACCAGATGTATGCGCAGTCCTACCAGCAGACGGTGGGCGAAGCCACGAGCAAGGGTGTGCTCGACAAGACCAGCGCCGAAGCCAAGCGTGTCCAGCTTATCGCCGACCGCCTGATTGCCCAGGCGCCGAAGTTCCGCCCGGATGCGGCGCAGTGGAACTGGGAGGTCAACCTGATCAAGAGCGACGAGCTCAACGCCAACTGCGGCCCTGGCGGCAAGATCTTTTTCTACACCGGGCTGATCGACAAGCTCAAGCTGACCGATGACGAGATCGCCGCGGTCATGGGCCATGAAATCGCCCACGCCCTGCGCGAGCATGGCCGTGAAGCGATGTCCAAGGCCTACGGTGTGCAGATGGCGCGCACGGGGGCCGGTGCCTTGCTGGGCCTGGGCTCGGACAGCCTGGCGATTGCCGATGCCGTGGTGCAGTACAGCATGACCTTGCCCAACAGCCGCGCCAACGAGAACGAAGCCGACCTGATCGGCCTGGAACTGGCGGCCCGGGCGGGCTACAACCCGAATGCGGCGATCACCCTGTGGGACAAGATGAGCCAGGCCTCGGGTGGCTCGCAGCCTGAATTCATGAGTACGCACCCGGCCTCGGATAGTCGCCAGGCGTCGTTGCGGGCAGCGATTCCGAAAGTGATGCCGTTGTACGAGCAGGCCAAGAAGTAAACAGCCCATCGCGGAGCAAGCCCGCTCCTACCGGTGTAGGAGCGGGCTTGCCCCGCGATTGCATTCAGCCTATCCAGCCACTGACCTCCATCGCCGAATACACCGCTACGCCCGCCAGTACGAAGAAGGCGGCCGAGGCCAGGCGACGGATCAGGGTCAACGGCAGCTTCTCGGCGGCGAAATTGCCCGCCAACACCACCGGCACGTTGGCAATCAACATGCCCAGGGTGGTACCGATGATGACCATGATCAGGTGCGGATACTGGGCCGCCAGCATCACCGTGGCCACCTGGGTCTTGTCACCGATTTCAGCGATGAAGAACGCGATCAGGGTCGTCAGGAACGGGCCGTAGCGGCGCGCCGCGCTGGTTTCGTCATCGTCCATCTTGTCCGGGATCAGCGTCCACAGGGCCGTGGCGGCAAAGCTGGCGGCGAGGATCCAGTGCAGGGTGGCGGCGGAGAAGAAGGTGCTGACCCAGGCGCCAACCGCACCGGCAGCCGCATGGTTGGCCAGGGTCGCGGCGATGATGCCGGCGATGATCGGCCAGGGCTTGCGAAAACGGGCAGCGAGGATGAGCGCGAGCAGTTGGGTCTTGTCACCGATTTCGGCGAGGGCCACGATCGCGGTCGGGACGAGCAATGATTCCAGCATCAGGATTCCTACGGGGGCGGGTCGACACGGCTATGACACGTACAGCCTTCCCGCCCCGGGTAAGGTGTGCGTGTCATAGGTCTTGTCAAACCCTGGGTCCGTCTGTGCGGACCGTGGGTCGCACGCGCCATGGTCTGTGGACCAAGTATGTTGACGCGTACCGGGCGAGCGGGGTGCTCGCGGGAGACTACTCCCCTAGGACGGAGCGGATTCTGCCTAGGCAAATCCGTTTCGGCAAGCGCTGATTTTATCCGTGTGTTGCCTGGTAGATCCGGAAACCTTGCCCTTCGGCGCGGATCCGGCAGTTGCCCAGGGCGTTTTCGATCAGCGGTTGGTAGCGCAGGAAGCTGTTGGCGACCAAGCGCATTTCGCCGCCTTTTTTCAGATGTTCGGCTGATTTTTTCAGCAGGTTTTCCGAAGCCTGGTAGTTGGTGTGGACCCCGGTATGGAACGGTGGATTGCTCAGGATCACCTCCAGGCCACGGGGCGCGGCATCGATGCCGTCACCGCAGATCACCTCGCCTTCCAGACCGTTGGCGGCCAGGGTCAGGCGACTGCTGGCCACGGCAAAGGCATCGACATCCAGCAGGGTGACCCGGCTTTGTGGGTAGCGGCGCTTGAGGGTAGCCCCGAGCACGCCGGCGCCACAGCCGAAATCGAGCACATGGCCGACCGGCAACTGGTCCAGGTGCTCGAGCAGCAGGGCGGTGCCACGGTCCAGGCGGCCATGGCTGAACACCCCCGGCAGGCTGACGATCTGCAGCGCGCCGTCGGCCAGCGGCAGCTCGAAGCGCTCGGCCAGGCTTTCCAGCGGCGTGGCTTGCGGTGCGTGCTCCACCGTCACCTGCCAGAGCTGGCAGTGGCGGGCGCTATCGAGTTTGCGCGGCTTGCCGAAGGCATGCAGCTGTTTCGCCGCGCCTTCGATACCGCCACGTTTTTCGCCGACCAGGTACAGCTCACGCCCGGCCAGGCGCGAGGCCAGGGCATTGAGCAGGTAAGCGGCCAGGTCGCGGGACTTGGGCAGGAACAGCACGGCGCCGTCGAAGGCGTGGGCGGGGGCCTCTACGCCGAAATGGCTGCGGCCGGCAAAGCGTGCATCGAGGGCCGCCTGGTCACCGGCATGCCAGCACCAGCCCTGGGCTGCGGGCAGCTTGCCGAGCAGGTCGTCGGCAGGCAGGCCGGCGAGCAGTAGCGAGCCCTGGAAAAGTTCGGCCTGACGAAGCAACACTTCACTGCGCGGGTCCATGGACGCGGGCTCCTGAAAAAAGTGGCGGAGTTTACCAGAGCCGGGCGCGGCTTAGCCGACCTGTCGACGTGGGTTGCCGGCAAAAAAGGCCTCGGCGTTCTCGCTCAGTTGCTCGACGATGCGCTGGCGCGACTCCACCGCACCCCAGGCACTGTGCGGGGTGACGATCAGGCGCGGGATGTCGCCGGCCAGCAGCGGATTGCCGTCGACCGGCGGCTCGACGCTCAGCACATCGGTGGCCGCACCGCCCAGGTGACCGGCACGCAGGGCATCGGCCAGCGCCTGCTCGTCGATCAGGCCGCCACGAGCGGTGTTGACGACGAAGGCGCCGGGCTTGAGCAAGGCCAGTTCGCGGGCGCCAATCAGGTTGCGGGTGTGTTCGTTGAGTGGGCAGTGCAGGGTCAGGGCGTCGACCTGGGGCAGCAACTCGTCCAGGGTCAGGCGGTCTTCGCGCGCGGGGCGTCCCGGCAACTGGCCGAGCAACACCTGCATGCCGAAGGCTTCGGCCAGGCGCGCCACGGCGCCGCCCAGCTCGCCATGGCCGAGCAGGCCCAGGGTCTTGCCTTCCAGTTCAACGATGGGGAAATCCAGCAGGCAGAACTGCTTGGTGCGACCCCATTGTCCCGCCGCCACGGCCTGCTGGTAGTCCGGCAGGCGGGTGGCCAGGGCCAGCAGCAATGCCAGGGTGTGCTGGGCGACCGACGGCGTGCCGTAGCCCTGGCAGTTGCTGACGACCACGCCCTGGGCCCGGGCGGCCTGCAGGTCGACGTTGTTGGTGCCGGTGGCAGCCACCAGGATCAGCTTCAGGGTTGGGCAGGCGGCCAGGGTGTCGGCGTCGATCATCACCTTGTTGCTGATGGCCACGGTCGCCCCCTGCAAGCGTTCGGCAACCTGTTCGGGGCTGCTGGCCGGGTACAGTTGCAGCTCGTCGAAGCAGCCGCGCAGGCGATCCAGGCTCAGGTCGCCCAGGTCCAGGGAATGATGATCGAGGAAGACGGCGCGGCGAGGGGCGGACATGGGCGGCTCCAGTGAGTGACAGGGGGACTCAGGTCGAATAGGTGAAGCAGTCGTACCGGGTCTGCTTGAGGTTGGTCTCGAAGGCGAGCAGGTTTTTCTGCTGCTCGCGCAGGTTGTCGATCTCGACCTGCAGCTGGGCCTTCCTGGCGCTGATGGCCTGGTGGATACGGGTCACGGCGGGCTCGGCCTGGTCATCATCATTGATCATCGTCTGCATCTGCTTGAGGCTGAACCCCAGTTTCTGCCCACACTTGATCAAGCTCAACAGCGCCACGCTCTGCTCGTCATAGACACGGTAGCTACCCTGGCGCCTGGGCGCGGGCAGCAGGCCGATCTTCTCGTAGTGGCGTATGCATTTGATGGTGGCGCCGGACAGCTTCGCGGCCTTGCCGATGTACATTGTAAAGTCCCTTTACCTGGCAGTTGCCAGCTTGTGCGCACGCCGCAACCATTTGTCGCGTTGCGTAGCGCTCGAGCTGATGATGGGACCGAACGTTAACGTCTTTTGCGGCCTGATTCCACAGAAGCTCAGGGTTGTGCGGCGCATCTGCTCCAGTGCCGGCATGCGCTGGACCCAGCGGTAGTACCAAGGTGGCGTATCCATGCACACCAGCAAGTCGGCGCTGCGGCCCTTGAGCAGTCGCTGGGGAAAGATCGAATCGCTGTGGTACTTGAAGGCGAAGCCGGGCAATAGGACACGGTCGAGAAAACCTTTGAGCAGCGCCGGTATGCCACCCCACCAGATCGGGAAGACGAACACCAGGTGTTCGGCCCAGTCGATCAGCGCCTGGGCATGCAGCAGGTCGGGTTCCAGCGGCTGCCGGTGCTGGTAACCGCTGCGCAGCACCGGGTCGAACTGCAGGGCGCCGATTTCCAGGACCTGGACGTCGTGGCCGACGGTGCGGGCGCCGCCAACGTAGGCAGCGGCCAGCGCTGCGCAGAAACTCCGGTTCGAAGGGTGGCCGAGTAGCACCAGGATACGTTTGCTCATCAAAGACTGATCTGCCGTGCAAAGCGCACAGGCTAGCGGCTGCCCCTTGGGGGAGAGTCAAGCATGCCTTCTTGTAGGAGCGGGCTTGTCCCGCGATGCAATGTGACCGACACGCAAGCTCGCTCCTACAGGTTGTTACGAGGTGTGTCGTGGGCGTAATGTACAGCCTTCTGTTTTCACCCACTGCCGCAAGGAGCTCCCATGTACTGGGCTGAATTTCTCACCGTCGCCCTGATTCACCTGCTGGCCGTGGCCAGCCCCGGTCCCGATTTCGCCGTGGTCGTGCGCGAGAGCGTGACCCATGGCCGGCGTGCTGGCACCTGGACCGCCTTCGGCGTGGGCACGGCGATCTTCCTGCATGTGGGCTACTCGCTGTTGGGCATCGGCCTGATCGTGTCGCAGTCGATCATGCTGTTCAACGCCCTGAAATGGCTGGCCGCCGCCTACCTGCTGTACATCGGCTACAAGGCCTTGCGTGCGCGCCCTGCAGCGCCGGGCAGTGAAAACGTGGCGGATTCGACCGTCGAGCGCACCCCGCGCGCCGCATTCGTTGCCGGTTTCATGACCAATGGCCTGAACCCCAAAGCCACCTTGTTCTTCCTGTCGCTGTTCACCGTGGTGATCAATCCGCATACGCCGCTGGCGATCCAGGCCGGTTATGGCATCTACCTGGCCCTGGCCACCGGCCTGTGGTTCTGCCTGGTGGCCATGCTGTTCAGCCAGCAGCGTGTGCGCGCCGCGTTCGCCCGCATGGGCCACTGGTTCGACCGGACCATGGGCGCGGTGCTGATCGCCCTGGGCGTGAAGATCGCCTTCACCGAAATGCATTAATGGCAATTGGCCGCTAATCCCTCGCCCGGTCAAATCATTCCTTTGGCTGATTTGATCGGCGTTGCGGCGTTCTAGAGTGGGAAAAGTCTTGCCCAGCCTGTGCACTCTAGAAAAGGGACTCTTATGTTGCAGACTCGTGTCATTCCTCCCGCCGAGGGCGCCTATCAGTTTCCGCTGTTGATCAAGCGCTTGTTGCTGTCTGGCAGTCGCTACGAGAAAACCCGCGAGATCGTCTACCGCGACCAGTTGCGCTACAGCTACCTGACCCTCAACGAACGCATCGCCCGGCTGGCCAACGTCCTGACCGAGGCCGGGGTCAAGGCCGGTGACACCGTGGCGGTCATGGACTGGGACAGCCACCGTTATCTGGAATGCATGTTTGCCATCCCGATGATCGGCGCGGTGGTGCACACCATCAACGTGCGCCTGTCTCCGGAGCAGATCCTCTACACCATGAACCACGCCGAAGACCGCTTCGTGCTGGTCAACAGCGATTTCGTCGGCCTCTACCAGGGGCTCGCCGGGCAACTGACCACGGTAGAGAAAACCCTGCTGCTGACCGACGGCGAAACCAAGACTGCCGACCTGCCGAACCTGGTCGGCGAGTACGAGCAACTGCTGGCGGCGGCCAGCCCGGTGTACGACTTCCCCGACTTCGACGAGAACTCGGTGGCCACCACCTTCTACACCACCGGCACCACCGGTAACCCCAAGGGCGTGTACTTCACCCACCGGCAACTGGTGCTGCACACCCTGGCGGCGGCGTCGGTGACCGGCAGTATCGACAGCGTGCGCCTGCTGGGCAGCGACGATGTGTACATGCCCATTACCCCGATGTTCCACGTCCATGCCTGGGGTATTCCCTACGTGGCCACCATGCTCGGGATCAAGCAGGTCTACCCCGGGCGTTACGAGCCGGAAATGCTCTGCCATCTGTGGCGCAACGAGAAGGTCACCTTCTCGCACTGTGTGCCGACCATCCTGCAGATGCTGCTCAATGCCAAGGGCGCGCAGCAACAGGACTTCGGCGGCTGGAAGATCATCATCGGCGGCAGCGCGCTGAACCGCGCCCTGTACGAGGCCGCCAAGGCCCACGGCATCCAGCTCACCGCCGCCTACGGCATGTCCGAGACCTGCCCGCTGGTGTCCTGCGCGCATCTGAACGACGAACTGCTGGCCGGCAGCGAGGACGAGTGCATCACCTACCGGATCAAGGCCGGAGTGCCCGTGCCGCTGGTGGAGGCGGCCATCGTCGACGGCGACGGCAACTTCCTCCCCGCCGACGGCGAGACCCAGGGCGAGCTGGTGCTACGCGCGCCCTGGCTGACCATGGGCTACTTCCGCGAACCGCAGAAGGGCGCCGAACTCTGGCAGGGCGGCTGGCTGCACACCGGTGACGTCGCCACCCTCGACAGCATGGGGGTGATCGACATCCGCGACCGCATCAAGGACGTGATCAAGACCGGTGGCGAGTGGATCTCCTCACTGGAACTCGAAGACCTGATCAGCCGTCATCCGGCGATACGCGAAGTGGCCGTGGTCGGGGTCGCCGATCCGCAATGGGGCGAGCGTCCCTTCGCCCTGCTGGTGGTGCACGAGGGCCACAGCATCGACGCCCGCTTGCTCAAGGAACACCTCAAGCCGTTCGTGGAACTGGGGCACATCAACAAGTGGGCGATCCCCAGCCAGATCGCCCTTGTTACTGAAATTCCCAAGACCAGTGTCGGCAAGCTCGACAAGAAGCGCATCCGCGTGGATATCAGCCAGTGGCAGGCCAGTAACAGTACCTTCCTCTCGACCCTGTGATCAGGTGCGGGTCGCGCCATGCGAGGCGCGACCCGCACGCCAGACGCCTGCAAGCCTTGTCAAATGACAGAATTCAGCCATCCTTGCCCCTGCCAGCGCAGCTGGCCGGTCCCAAGGGCCGCGCCAGGGGGCGGGGATGCAAATCACACTTTAGAGGGATCAAGCACCGGTACCTGCTGGCTATAGTCGGGCCAGGGGATTTTCAGGAACGGGGGACTGCACATGAATGTGCCTGGTCACTTGCTCGATCACCGGATGCACTGACACCGGTCGAACGAAGCGTTTCTGCAAAGGACTCACTGCCATAAAAATAAAGTACATGGAGTAGCGTCGATGACATCTGTAAATCCGTTCTGGCGCCGGGCGAAACTGCCACTGGCCGTCAGCCTCGCTTCTACGCTCGCCGGTCCTGCATTCGGCGTCAGCTTCAACATCGGTGAAATCGAAGGCTCGTTCGACTCGTCCCTGTCCGTGGGCGCCAGCTGGTCGACGGCCAAGCCGAACGAGAACCTGATCGGCGTCAACAACGGCGGCAAGGGCCTGTCCCAGACCTCCGACGACGGCCACCTGAACTTCAAGCGCGGTGAGACCTTCTCGAAAATCTTCAAGGGCATCCATGACCTGGAGCTCAAGTACGGCGATACCGGCGTGTTCGTGCGCGGCAAGTACTGGTACGACTTCGAGCTCAAGGATGAAAGCCGTCCGTTCAAGGACATCAGCGACTCCGGCCGCAAAGAGGGCGCCAAGTCCGCGGGCGGCCAGATCCTCGACGCCTTCGTCTACCACAACTATTCCATCGCCGATGAGCCGGGCTCGGTGCGCCTGGGCAAACAGGTGGTGAGCTGGGGTGAAAGTACCTTCATCGGTGGCGGTATCAACTCGATCAACCCGATCGACGTGGCCGCGTTCCGCCGCCCCGGTGCCGAGATCAAGGAAGGCCTGATCCCGGTCAACATGTTCTACATATCCCAGAGCCTGACCGACAACCTGTCGGCCGAAGCCTTCTACCAGATCGAATGGGACCAGACCGTCGTCGACAACTGCGGCACCTTCTTCTCGCAGCCAGACGTCATCGCCGACGGCTGTACCGATAACCTGCGCCTGCTCAACAGCAGCCGCAGCCTGCCGCCGGCTGCACTGGGCTTCCTCGCCAGCCAGGGTGTCGACATCAACCAGGAAGGCGTGCTGGTCGACCGCGGTCCCGATCGCGATGCACGTGACAGCGGCCAGTTCGGCGTCGCCATGCGCTATATGTTCGAGCCGCTGGATACCGAGTTCGGCGCCTATTTCATGAACTACCACAGCCGTGCACCGATCTTCAGTGCCACGGGTGCGGCACCATCGGTCTATGCCGGGCTGGGTCGCCTGCCAGCCAGCCTGCAGGCACTGGCGCCGCTGATCGTCGCCGGCAACTCGCAGTACTTTGTCGAGTACCCCGAAGACATTCGCCTGTATGGCCTGAGCTTCTCCACCACCCTGCCTACCGGTACCGCGTGGAGCGGTGAAATCAGCTATCGGCCGAATGCGCCGGTTCAGCTCAACACCACCGATATCCTCTACTCCGGCGTTACGCCAATCCCGGGCTTCGGTAACGCATCGCTGCTCAAGGGCGTGCCGGGCCAGGACCAGCACGGCTACACCCGCAAGGAAATCACCCAGTTCCAGACCACCCTCACGCACTTCTTCGACCAGGTCATGGGCGCAAGCCGTCTGACCGTGGTGGGTGAAGTCGGCGTGACCCACGTCGGCGGCCTGGAGAGCGCGCATGAGCTGCGCTACGGTCGCGATCCGGTCTACGGCCCAGGCCCACTGCCGGCTACCGGCCCGCTGAACACCTGTGAGTTCCTCAACAGCCGGACCATCGCCGGTGCCGGTAACAATGCCTCGTCGGCCAACCTCAGCCGCAAGTGCGAAAACGACGGTTTCACCACCAGCACTTCCTGGGGCTACCGTGCCCGGGCAATCTGGGACTACAACGACGTCTTCGCCGGGGTCAACCTCAAGCCGAACGTGGCCTGGTCCCATGACGTCTCCGGTTACTCCCCGGGCCCTGGTGGCAACTTCGAGGAAGGGCGCAAGGCCATCAGCCTGGGCCTGGATGCCGAGTACCAGAACACCTACACCACCAGCCTGTCGTACACCAACTTCTTCGACGGCAAGTACACCACCGTGGATGACCGCGATTTCATCGCCCTCAGCTTCGGCGTGAACTTCTAAGAATTCGGATTCAGGACGAGCATGAACATGAAAATGACCAAGAATCTGCTGCAAGCCGGTGTACTGGGCCTGTCGCTGCTGGCGACCAGCGTCATGGCGGCGGTGTCCGCCGACGAGGCAGCCAAACTCGGCACCACGCTGACCCCGATGGGTGCGGAAAAAGCCGGTAACGCCGATGGTTCGATCAGCGCCTGGAAGCCACTGTCCAAGACTGCCGGCGCAGTCGACGCCAAGGGCTTCCTCGCCGATCCGTACGCTGGCGAGAAGCCGCTGTACACCATCACTGCGCAGAACGTCGACCAGTACAAGGACAAGCTGTCCCCGGGCCAGGTGGCGATGTTCAAGCGCTACCCGGACACCTTCAAGATCCCGGTGTACCCGACCCATCGCGGTGCCACCGTACCGGATGAAGTGTTCGCCGCCATCAAGCAGAACGCCACCAGCACCAAGCTGGTCGAGGGCGGCAACGGTCTGGTGAACTTCAATACGGCCGTTCCCTTCCCGATTCCCCAGAGCGGTCTCGAGGTGATCTGGAACCACATCACCCGCTACCGTGGCGGCAGCGTGACCCGTCTGGTCACCCAGGCCACGCCACAGCAAAACGGCTCCTACAGCCTGGTGTACTTCCAGGACCAGTTCGTCTTCCGCGACCGGATCAAGGGTTACGATCCGGCCAACCCGGGCAACGTACTGTTCTACTTCAAGCAGAAGGTGACGGCACCAGCGCGCCTGGCCGGTACCGTGCTGCTGGTCCACGAGACCCTCGACCAGGTCAAGGAGCCGCGCAAGGCGTGGGTCTACAACGCCGGTCAGCGTCGCGTGCGCCAGGCACCACAGGTGTCCTACGACGGTCCGGGTACCGCGGCTGACGGCCTGCGTACCTCCGACAACCTGGACATGTTCAACGGTGCGCCGGACCGTTACGACTGGAAGCTGGAAGGCAAGAAGGAGCTGTACATCGCCTCCAACAGCTACAAGCTCGATGACCCCAAGCTCAAGTACGCCGATATCATCAAGGCCGGCCACATCAACCAGGACCTGAGCCGTTACGAGCTGCGCCGCGTCTGGCATGTGGTGGCGACCCTCAAGCCAGGCCAGCGCCATATCTACGCCAAGCGTGACTTCTACATCGACGAAGACACCTGGCAGGCCGCAGTGATCGACCAGTACGACGGTCGTGGTCAACTGTGGCGCGTTTCCGAGGCCCACTCCCAGGACTACTACAACGTCCAGGTGCCGTGGTACACCCTGGAAGCCATTTACGACCTGCAGTCGGGTCGCTATCTGGCACTGGGCATGAAGAACGAGGAAAAGCGGGCCTACGACTTCGGTTTCACGGCCAGCATCAGCGACTTCCAGCCCGCAGCGCTTCGCCAGGAAGGTGTGCGCTAAGCTTCAAAACCTCCGTGTGATCTCCCAGAACGCCCCGGCTTGCCGGGGCGTTTCTGTTTTTGTCTCCCCCGCCTGTCAGGTGTTGTTGCTTTTTGTTGTAGTCTTTTTTCGGCAAAGTGCGGCAATCATCTTCAAATACGGGTTTTTAACCGCTAGTCTGGCCTGATCCGAATTGCCGAAGATTCCCTAACTAGAACGAGCCGGCGAATGACTGATCTGTCCCGTACGCAAGGATTCGCCAACCAGGCCATGAGTGTCCTGGAGGGTCGCTTCTATCGTCCGCCGTTGCCGGAAGGGCACGTGCCGCGGGCGCGTTTGTGCAAGCGCTTGCAATCGGGGCTGGGCGGGCGGCTATTGCTGGTCAATGCACCGGCCGGTTTCGGTAAAAGTTCGCTGGCCGTGGAGTTCTGCCAGGGCCTTCCCAATCACTGGAGCAGCCTGTGGCTGGGCCTGAGCCGGCGCGACAGTGACCCGGGGCGCTTTCTCGAACGCCTGCTCGAAGGCCTGCAGCAGTACTGCCCGGCACTGGGCAACCAGGCCCTGGGCCTGCTGAAGATGCGCCAGCGCCACCAGCCGTTCGCCTTCGAAGAATGGCTCGATGGCCTGCTCGATGAACTGGCCCGTCATCTACAGCCCCACAATCCCTTGCTGCTGGTGCTGGATGACTACCACCTGGCCCAGGGCCCGGTGCTCGACCGCTGCCTGCAGTTCTTCCTCAACCACCTGCCGGCGGGGCTGGTGCTGCTGGTCACCAGCCGCCAGCGCCCGGACTGGCACCTGGCGCGCCTGCGCCTGTCGCGGCAATTGCTCGAACTCAACGAGCAGGACCTGCGCCTGACCCCTGACGAATCGCTGGCGGTGCTCGGCCAGCAGCCCACGGTCCTGCGTGGCCAGGCGCTGGACAACCTGATCCAGCGCAGCGACGGCTGGGTGGCCGGCCTGCGCTTCTGGCAACTGGCGGCCAGCGAGGCGGGCGCCGACAGCACCTTGCCCCAGGCACTGCATGGCGGCGAAGGGCTGATTCGCGACTATCTGCTCGAAGAAGTCATCGACATCCTGCCGGGCGAGGTCCAGGGCTTTCTCAACGACACCGCCTGCCAGGAGCGCTTCTGCGCCGAGCTGTGCGACGCCCTGCGCGAGAGCCACGACAGCGCCGAGATCATCCGCTACCTGCAGGCCCACCAGGTGTTCCTGGTGCCGCTGGACGAGCACGGCCGCTGGTACCGTTATCACCACCTGTTCTCCGACCTGCTGCGCAGTCGCCAGACCAGCCTGCCGCTGTCGAGCCTGCACCTGCGCGCCTGTCGCTGGTTTCATGGCCAGGGGCTGCTCGACGAGGCGGTGGAGCAGGCCCTGCGGGCGGGGCACCTGGATGTCGCCGCCAACCTGGTGCAGAACCTGTCGGAAGAGCAACTGCTGGCCGAGCAGAACGTCGGCATGCTGTTGCGCTGGAAAATGGACCTGCCCGACAGCTTGCTGATCAGCACGCCGCGGTTGATCGTGCTGTACAGCTGGGCCCTGGGCCTGGCCGGGCAGCTCGATGCCGCCGAAGAGCTGGCCAGTCACCTGAGCCGTTTCTTGCCGGCGCCCTCGGCAACCGCACAGAAGTCCATGCTCGCCCAGTGGCTGGCCCTGAGCGGGGTCATTGCCCGTGGTCGTGGCGACCGCGAACGGACCCTGGCCTATTGCGCAGAAGCGCTGCACAGCCTGCCGTTCAAACGCTATGGGCAACGCCTGGTGTGCCTGTCGACGCTGTCCAACCTGGCCATCGCCGATGCCGACTTCTGGCGCGCCCGCGGCTGGAACCGCGAGGCCCTGGAGCTGGCCCAGCGGGTCGGTAACCCGTTGTTCGAAGCCCTTGCCCATTACGACCGGGCCCGGGTGCTGCATGCCCGTGGCGAGGTGCTGCGCGCCCTGGATGAAGTGCGCCAGGGCCTGCAGCGCTTGCAGGGGCTGTCGGCGCAGCGCCTGTATGCGGCGCGGGCGCGCCTGACCCTGTACGAGGGCTACCTGCTGGCTGCGCGCCTGCAGCCTGAGGCCGGGCGCAGCCGCCTGCGTGCCGGCCTGGTCGAGGCCCGGGCCTGTCGTGATATCAGCGTGCTGATCGGTCACTGCGTGATCGCCACGCTGGACGGTCGCGAGGGGCGCTTTGCCGAGGCCTTTGCCGAACTGGCCGAGGCCGAGCGGCTGATGCACATCTGGGATGTGCCGCCGATTTTCTATCTGGCGATGATTACCCTGGTCAAATGCGAACTCTGGCTGGCCCAGGGCCGCACCGACCTGGCCGAATCCTGGCTGTTGCGCCTGGGGCAGACCTACGGTGGCGAGCAGGCGGCCGCCGCGCCGGAATTCCACCCGTTGCTGCCATTGCATATCGAGCTGCAGCAGGCGCTGCTGGAGCAGACCCAGGGGCGCGGGGAACAGGCCGGGCGACGCTTGCAGGCACTGGTCGAGCGTGGCCAGGCCAGCGGCGGGCACCTGCTGAGCACCACGGCATTGTGCCAGTGGATCTGCCTGCTGCTGGCCAGTAATGCCGAAGTCCAGGCCCGCGACCTGCTCGTGCTGAGCCTTGAGGCCGCCGGGGGCGGCGCCTTGCAAGCTTTCCAGCGATTGCTCCGCGAGCATCCGCTGTGGTTGCGCGAGCAATTGCTGGCCCAACCGGCAAGCCCGGCTCAAACGAGCCTGCTGGCCCTGTTACCGGCCCTGGAGACCCAGGAGGCTGCCAGCACCAGCTGCGAAGCCTTGAGCACCCGGGAGCGGGCAGTGCTGGAGCTGATCGCCCAAGGCTGCTCCAACCAGGAAATCAGCGAGCGGCTGTTCATCTCCTTGCATACGGTCAAGACCCACGCCAGTCATATCAACAGCAAGCTGGGTGTCGAGCGTCGTACCCAGGCCGTCGCCCGGGCCAAGGCTTTGGGGCTGTTGTCCTGACGGCAACAGCCGCTATCTGCTGTACTCTCTAGAATGACGCTTCTGGAGAGATCCCATGTCCCTTACACGCCCCCTGTTGCTGCTGGCCTGCCTGTTGTCCACAGGCCTGGCCCTGGCGGCCAACGGGCCGTCGTTCTCCTGTGACAAGGCCGAGGGCATGGCGCTGAAGGTCTGCCAGAGTCCGCAGCTCAGTGAACTGGATCAAAAGCTCGCCGCCCTTTACCAGCGCGCGCTTGACCAGGCCGACAGCGATACCAAAAAGCAATTGAAAGCCACCCAGCGTGGCTGGATCAAGGGCCGCGACGAGTGCTGGAAGGCCAGCGATGCAGACGCCTGTGTGCTCGAGCAGTACCAGGTGCGCCTGGTCGAATTGCAGATCCGCTCAGGTGCGGTGCAGGTGCCGGCGGCGGTCGAGTTCGACTGTGACGATGGCAGCAAGCCCTTCACGGCAGTGTTCTACAACCAGCTCGATCCCCAGGCCGCGGTGCTGACCTATGGCGATGACCAGACCATCGTCATCGCCCAGCGTTCAGGCAGTGGCAGCAAGTATGGCCGCGAAGGCGTCGAGTTCTGGGAGCATCAAGGTGAGGCCAAGGTGAAGTGGTACGGACAGGAACTCACCTGCACCGCGGTGCGCTGAGCGCAGGCTGGCGGCGCTTTACTGGCGCCGGAGGATAGAAGAAGATGGCTTCTTGCCATTAATCTTCAATGGCTGCAACGACCACGCCGTCGGCGATCAGGTGTTGATGTCGACGGCAATCCCGCTCAAGCAAATGCTCCGCGCGGCCGATAGCGTGGCCAGGATTGGTGGCGACGCGTTCATCCTGGTCCCGGAAGTCGACCGCTGTGATGGCAGCGGTCCGTGCATCCTTTTTTTTATTTGCCATGTCAGGTTTGGTGGATGCAGGTCTACAGCCAGAAAAGCTTTTTGATCGTCGATGACTTTTCCGATTTTCGCAGTTCGGCCCGCTCCATGCTCCGCGAACTGGGCGTGCGGGATGTCGACACTGCCGACAGTGGCGAGCAGGCCCTGCGCATGTGCTCGCAGAAACGCTACGACTTCATCCTCCAGGACTTTCACCTGGGCGACGGCAAGAAGAACGGCCAGCAGGTGCTCGAAGACCTGATCCTCGACAAACTGATCAGCCATGAGTGCGTATTCATCATGGTCACCGCCGAAAGCAGCCAGGCGATCGTGCTCAGTGCCCTGGAACATGAGCCGGACGCCTACCTGACCAAGCCGTTCAACCGCATCGGCCTGGCCCAGCGCCTGGAAAAGCTGGTGCAGCGCAAGACCCTGCTCAAGCCGATCCTCCAGGCCCTGGACCGTGGCCGCCCGGCCGAGGTGTTGGCCGCCTGCGCCGAGCTGTGCAAGCGAGACCCGCGTTTTGCCCCACTGTGCCTGCGCTACCGTGCCGACGCCTTGCGCGACCTGAACCGTCATGACGAGCTGGGTAAATTCCTCACCGCCATCATCGCCAGTCGGGCGACGCCCTGGGCCTATGCCGCCCTGGGCGGCCTGTTGTTCAAGCGCAATCAGTTTGCCCAGGCCCAGGGCGTGTACGAGCAGGCGCTCAAGGCGTTCCCGATGATGCCCGGCCTGTATGACGGGCTGGCCGAGGTGTTGATGGCCCTGGGGGAGAACAAGCGTGCCCAGGGTGTGCTCGAAGAAGCCGTGCGTCTGTCGCCGCTGGCGGTGCGCCGGCAGATGATGCTGGGCAAGCTGGCCCTGAGCAACAATGACTTCGAGACGTCCTCCAAGGCCTACCGGCATGCCGTCAACCAGGGCCAGAGCTCGCGCTACAAGAGCCCGGAGAGCAACCTGGGACTGGTCCAGGCATTGATGAGCAAGAATGCCGGCAATGGCCTGGATGCACGCACCCGGGTCGAGATCAACACGGTGCTCAGTGAAGTGGCCAAGGAGAACGCCGAAGACCAGGGCTTGCAGGTGCGTGCCCGGTTGATGAAAGCCGCCAGCCTGCAGCAGGCCGGCGACCCTGATACCGCCGCCAAGCTGACCGAGCAGGCCATGGCCCGGCTGGACAAGATGGAGCAATTCTTCTCCGTGGAAGCGGCGCTGGTGGTGGCGACCCAGTTGCAGCAACTGGGCCAGGAAACGGCCAGTACCGCGATCCTCAAAGGTTGCGTGGAAACCTACGGCGACGACCCCAAGGTGATGCAAAGCGTCTCGCGCCTGACCGACGACCCAACGGTGCTCAATGCCGTGACCGAAGCGGTCGATCTCAACCGCCAGGGCGTGCGCAATTACCAGGGCAATCAACTCGGCGAGGCACTGGCACTGTTCCGTCGTGCCCTGAAACTGCAACCGAAGAACATCAGTATCGCCCTCAACACAGCCCAGGCGCTGCTGCGCATCGGCGGTGAAACGCCACCTCTGGCGATCATGGAAGAATGCCGCGCCAGCCTGACCTGCGTGGCCGGTATTCCGGAAAGCGACAGCCGTTACGAGCGCTATCGCAAACTGCATCAACGGGCATTTGGCGCATGAACCAGGACAATCAGGGGCTGGATTTTTCCACGGTGATCGCCTCCACCGTGCATGACATGAAGAATTCCCTGGCGGCCCTGACCCAGGCACACAGCCAGTGGCTGGCGCGCCTGCCCGAAGGCCAGCGCAGTGGTAGCGAGCAGGGGGTGATCGAGCACGAATTCACCCACCTCAACGGCATGCTGGTGCAGCTGTTGGGGCTGTACAAGCTGGGCGTCAACCAGTTGCCCATGTGCCCGGACTACCATGAACTGGACGACTTCATCGAGGCCCAGCTGGCCGCGCAGCAGAACCTGCTGCAGCACCGCGACATCCTCGCCAGCTGGCGTATCGAGACGGCCAGCCCCCTGGGCTTTTTCGATCGCGAACTGGTCGGCTCGGTGGTCGCCAACATCCTCAACAATGCCATTCGCTATGCCGGCCACACCCTGCTGATCAGCGTCAGCGACGAAGACGAGCAACTGGTCCTGACCATCAACGACGACGGCCCGGGTTTTCCCCTGCGCATGCTGGAGCGCCAGCAAGCGTATGTGCAGGGCATCGACGGGCAGAGCGGCAGCACGGGCCTGGGGTTGTACTTCGCCGCGCGCATTGCTGCGCTGCATGAGCGCGACGGGATCAAGGGGCGGATCGAGATTGCCAATGGCGGGGTGCTGGGCGGCGGGGTGTTCAGGCTTTACCTGCCTTGATTGATGGTTGGGGCTGGTCAGCGGCGTCAATTGAGGTTATGAAGTGGCATCGATCCGTTTATCTCACTTCCTTCCCGGTACACCCATGCAAGCCGCTCAGCCCAAGCTCATTCGAGAAACCTTCCCCGTAGGCCCCCTGCAGTGCAATTGCACCATCATCGGCGACCCGATCAGCAAGAAGGCCATTGTCGTCGACCCGGGCGGCAATCATGAGCAGATCATCGCCCGCCTGGAGGCCCATGGCCTGAAGCTGGTGAGCATCATCCATACCCACGCGCATCTGGACCACTTCCTCGCCTCCGGGCAGTTGAAGGAGAAGACCGGCGCCACCCTGCACCTGCACAAGGACGACCAGTTCCTCTGGGACAACCTGGAGATGCAGTGCCAGATGTTCGGCGTGCCCTACACCCCGGTGCCGTCGCCGGATCGCTGGCTGGCCGACGACGAGGAACTGGCCTGTGGCTGTGGCGTGGCCCTGCATACTCCGGGACACACGCCGGGGTCGATGAGTTTCTGGTTCGCCGATGCCAAGTTGCTGATCGCAGGCGACACGCTGTTCCGCCGTGGTATTGGTCGCACCGATCTGTGGGGAGGCGACCAGGCGACCATCGTTCGTTCGATCAAGCAGCGTCTGTACAGCCTGGATGAAGAAGCCACGGTGGTCACCGGCCATGGTCCGGATACCCGCCTGGGTGACGAAATGCGCCAGAA
This sequence comes from Pseudomonas sp. BJa5, assembly GCF_030272875.2. Taxonomy (NCBI): domain Bacteria; kingdom Pseudomonadati; phylum Pseudomonadota; class Gammaproteobacteria; order Pseudomonadales; family Pseudomonadaceae; genus Pseudomonas; species Pseudomonas sp. BJa5. The sequence continues at coordinate 41,364 of NZ_JALRNG020000008.1, read as the reverse complement.
CCCGTTCGTCCGGGCCTGAGCGTCCAGGGAATTTTTTTGTCGTTTTACTGTCTAAGGCTCGCGTCGGTCCGCAGCGCGGTCCGCAATTCGAATTTCTGTAGGAGCTTGTCCATGTTCACCATGCGTCGTTTGATTATCGTCGCTACCGCTGCCGCCCTGATGACCGGCTGCGCCGCTCCCGGCCAATACGACAACCAGGGTCAGGCACAACAAGGCTCCACCGGGATGAGCAAGACCGCCAAGTACGGCGGCCTGGGCGCACTGGCTGGTGCCATCGCCGGTGCTGCCATCGACCATGACAACCGTGGCAAGGGTGCGCTGATCGGCGCCGCTGCCGTGGGTGCCGCAGCTGCTGGCTACGGCTACTATGCCGACAAGCAGGAAGCCGCCCTGCGTGCCAGCATGGCCAACACCGGTGTCGAAGTTCAGCGTGAAGGCGACCAGATCAAGCTGATCATGCCGGGTAACATTACCTTCGCTACCGATTCGGCGAACATCGCTCCAAGTTTCTACTCGCCGCTGAACAACCTGGCGAACTCCTTCAAGCAGTTCAACCAGAACACCATTGAAGTGGTCGGCTACACCGACAGCACCGGCAGCCGCCAGCACAACATGGACCTGTCCCAGCGCCGCGCCCAGTCGGTGGTCTCCTACCTGACCTCCCAGGGCGTCGATGCCAGCCGCGTAAGTGCTCGCGGCCTGGGCCCGGACCAGCCGATCGCCAGCAACGCCGACGCCAATGGCCGTGCGCAGAACCGTCGTGTCGAGGTCAACCTCAAGCCGATTCCTGGCCAGCAGTACCAGTAAGGTTCAAGGGATGTGAAAAAGGGGAGCGCAAGCTCCCTTTTTTATTGATGCCCGATTGCGATCTGTAGGAGCGGGCTTGCCCCGCGATACGATACACCTGACGGTACGCAATCGCGGGGCAAGCCCGCTCCTACATGCAGTCGATCGCTGCCTGGCGCAGGGGCGCGATGATTCGGACTCAGTGCTTGGTGGTGATCTTCAGCACGTCGGTAAAGACCATATCGACGGTCTGACCCACCTTGAGATTTTTCATCCGCGCCTGCAGCTCCGGATCTTCGACCTTCACCACCTTTTTCGGGCCTTCAGGCGGCAGCAGGGTGACTTCGTGCTTCTTCAGGTCGATGTCGGTGATCTTCGAGGTGACCTTGACCTGGCGGAAGGCTTCGCCGCCCGGGTTGGGGTTGTCCTTGGTAGCGCGGATCACGCCGGCTTCCTTGCTGACACCCGGCTCAGCTCCCACTTCGGTATTGAGCACGGTCGCTACGGAGCGGTTGACCTTCACATTGACCAGATCGCCGACCTTGAGGTTGTGCAGGTCCTTGGCGTTTTCGCTCAGCTGGATAGGCACCTGGGTGTTATCGGGGCCCTCTACTGTTACCAGGCGCTTGTCCATGTCGATGGCCAGGACCTTGGTGTCCACGATACTTTCACTGGCGATACCGTCGATCAGAATATCGGCTGCCTGCACCGAGAAGCTGGCTGCAGACATGAGCGAAGCCAGCGCGATGGCGTGGGTCAGGTTACGCAAGGGTTTCATAGGCTTACATTCCGTGTGATGGCTATTGAGAAACATCGTGGGAATAGAGCATAGATGCTGAACGAGCGTTCGTGGGCGGCGGGGAGACTTTCTGTTGATCTGTCTCAGTCCCAGGGAGAAGAAAATCTCCCCCCTTGGTTGAGTTTCCGCGTCGATCAGGCGGTGGTGCTGCGTTGCAGACGTTCCAGCAGGTCGTCCTTGTCCTGCCAGAGCTGGTTGATCCACTGCTGGAAGGCCAGGCGATAGGCTTGGTCCTGGTCGTAGTTCTTGCCCAGGAATTCGGCCGGAATCTGCACCTCTTCAAGCTGCACCACGACGTGCTTCACCCGTCCGCACAACAGGTCCCAGAAACCCGGCGCGCCGGCCGGGTAGTGCAGGGTGACGTTGACGATCGACTGCAATTGCTCGCCCATGGCGTCCAGCACGAAGGCGATGCCGCCGGCCTTGGGCTTGAGCAGGTGCTTGTAGGGCGATTGCTGCTGACGGTGCTTTTCCCGGGTGAAGCGCGTGCCTTCGGCAAAGTTGAAGATGGCGGTGGGCTTTCCGCTGAACTTTGCACAGGTGCGGCGGGTGGTTTCCAGGTCCTTGCCGGCCTTTTCCGGGTGCTTGGCCAGGTATGCCTTGGAGTAGCGCTTCATGAACGGGAAGCCCAGGGCCCACCAGGCCAGGCCGATAACCGGCACCCAGATCAGCACTTGCTTGAGGAAGAATTTCAGCGGCCGGATCCGCCGGTTGAGCACGTACTGCAGCACCAGGATATCCACCCAGCTCTGGTGGTTGCTGGTGATCAGGTAGCTGTGCTGGTAGTCCAGCCCGGCCAGGCCCTGGACCTGCCAGCGGGCCTTGCCCAGCCGGTTGATCCAGGCGTTGTTGTTGCTGATCCAGGCTTCGTGGATGTGGCGCATCAACGCGTCGGTGACCCGCTGCGCCGCCGCGAACGGCAGGCACAGCTTGAACAGGCTGACGATGAACAACGGGGTACAGCAGACGATGGTGTTGAGCCCCAGCAACAACGAGGCAATCACCCCGCGCACCGGCGCGGGTAGCAATCCGAGCATGTTCAACTATCCAGTGAGCGGTTGGCCTGAATCGCGGTCAGGGCGATGGTGTAGACGATATCGTCGACCTGGGCACCACGTGGCAGGTCGTTGACCGGTTTGCGCAGGCCTTGCAGCATCGGGCCCAGGCTCACGCAGTCGGCGCTGCGCTGCACGGCCTTGTGGGTGGTGTTGCCGGTATTCAGATCGGGGAACACGAACACCGTGGCACGACCGGCCACCGGGCTGTTGGGCGCCAGTTGCCGGGCGATGTCGAGGTTGGCCGCGGTGTCGTACTGCAGCGGGCCGTCGATCTGCAGGCTGCGCTGGGTTTCCTGGGCCAGCAGGGTGGCTTCGCGGACTTTCTCCACTTCCTCGCCACTGGCCGAATCACCGCTGGAGTAGCTGATCATCGCCACCCGCGGGGCAATGCCGAAGGCTTCGGCGGAGTCGGCGCTCTGCAGGGCGATTTCCGCCAGTTCGCTGGCGGTGGGGTGGGGGTTCATCACGCAGTCGCCGTACACCAGCACCTGCTCGGGGAACAGCATGAAAAACACCGAGGACACCAGGCTGCAACCCGGCGCGGTCTTGATCAGCTGCAGGGCCGGACGGATGGTGTTGGCAGTGGAGTGCACCAGGCCCGAGACCAGGCCATCGACCTCGTCCAGGGCCAGCATCATGGTGCCGATCACCACCGGGTCTTCCAGTTGTTGTTCGGCCATCGGTGCGTTCAGGCTCTTGCTCTTGCGCAGGCTGACCATCGGCTCGACATAGCGCTCGCGGATCAGGTCCGGATCGAGGATTTCCAGGCCTTCGGGCAGGCTGATGCCCTGGGCCCGGGCCACGGCCTGGACGTCTTCGGGCTTGGCCAGCAACACGCAGCGAGCAATGCCGCGGGCCTGACAGATGGCGGCGGCCTGAACGGTCATGGGCTCGGCGCCCTCGGGCAGGACGATGCGCTTGTTGGCCTGCTGGGCCCGCTGGATCAACTGATAGCGGAACACCGCCGGCGACAGGCGTAATTCGCGCGGGGTGCCACAACGCTGGTGCAGCCAGTCGGCATCCAGGTAGCTGGCGACGAAATCGGTGATGATCTCCGCGCGTTCGCGGTCATCCACCGGGATTTCCTTGTTCAGCTGGTTCAACTGGTTGGCGGTGTCGTAGGAGCCGGTGCTTACCGAGAGGATCGGCAGGCCGGCCAGCAGTGCGCCCTGGCACAGTTCGAGGATGCGCGGATCGGGTTTGCTGTCGCTGGTCAGCAGCAGGCCGGCCAGCGGCACGCCGTTGATCGCCGCGAGGCTCACGGCGAGGATGATGTCGTCGCGGTCGCCCGGGGTCACCACCAGGGTGCCGGGCTTGAGCAGCGGCACGGTGTTGGCCACGGTGCGGGCGCAGATGATGATCTTGTTCATGCGCCGCTGTTCGTAGTCGCCGGCGTTGAGCACCTGGGCACCGAGCAGCTCGGCTACATCGCGGGTACGCGGGGCGTTGAGGTCGGCCTGGTAGGGAATGCAGCCGAGCAGACGGAAGTCGCCACCGCGCAGCAGCGGCGAGTGCTCCTTCAGGCGCTCGGCGAAGGTACCCATGCTCTCGTCGGCGCGTACCTTGTTGAGGATCACCCCGAGCACTTTCGGGTCCTTCGGCCCGCCGAACAGCTGCGCCTGCAGTTCGACCCGCCCGGAGAGCTCGGTGAGCACTTCGTTTTCCGGTGCCGAGACCAGGATCACCTCGGCGTCCAGGCTCTTGGCCAGGTGCAGGTTGACCCGCGCCGCGTAGCTGGCGTGGCGGGTCGGGACCATGCCTTCGACCACTACCACGTCCTTGCCGACGCAGGCTTGCTGGTACAGGGTGATGATTTCTTCGAGCAGTTCATCCAGCTGGCCGTCACCGAGCATGCGCTCGACATGGGCCAGGCTCAGCGGTTGTGGCGGCTTGAGACCGTGGGTACGGGCGACCAGTTCGGTGGAGCGCTCCGGGCCGGTGTCGCCGGGGTGCGGTTGGGCAATCGGCTTGAAGAAGCCGACTTTCAGCCCGGCGCGCTCAAGGGTGCGTACCAGGCCCAGGCTGATGGAGGTCAGGCCGACACCGAAGTCGGTCGGCGCGATGAAAAATGTCTGCATGCGAGCTTCTCGAAAAACACTGTGCAAAAGAATCAATTGCCAAGGGTATCGCTATCGGCACCTTCTACGCATGTGGCAGCGTGCAATGGCCTTATTGTGGGAGCGGTCTGTCCCGTTTGTCCGGGTTGCGTTCGCTTTCGGGCGATGCGTTGGTTACACTTGTGGGCTCTACATTCTTATGCAAAAGGTCTCGCCCCATGCTGATCGCCGCCAACAAGGCTGTCTCCATCGACTATACCCTGACCAACGACGCTGGTGAGGTCATCGACAGCTCCGCCGGCGGCGCTCCGCTGGTTTACCTGCACGGCGCAGGCAACATCATCCCGGGCCTGGAAAAAGCCCTGGAAGGCAAAGCTGCCGGTGACGAACTGACCGTTGCCATCGAGCCGGAAGACGCCTACGGCGAATACCTGGCCGAACTGGTCAGCACCCTGAACCGCAGCATGTTCGAAGGTGTCGACGAGCTGGAAGTGGGCATGCAGTTCCACGCCTCCGCGCCCGATGGCCAGATGCAGATCGTTACCATCCGTGACCTGGACGGCGACGACGTCACCGTCGACGGCAACCACCCGCTGGCTGGCCAGCGCCTGAACTTCAAGGTCAAGGTCGTCAACATCCGTGACGCCAGCGAAGAAGAAGTGGCTCATGGCCATGTTCATGGCGAAGGTGGCCATCACCACTGATTTTCTGCGCTAAGCTCAGAAAGTCGCGAAGGCGCCCGGGCAAGATCGTCGCTCTCCTGCAGGGGAAGACGGCTTGGCTGGGCGCCTTTTTAATGGGCTGGTGATACTCGAACACAGCTCGCAGCGGCAACCGGGATCTGGAGAGGGGAGTACGTCATGAGTGCATTTCACGACCTGAAGTTACAGGCTCTGGATGGCAAGGACTTGTCGTTGGCGCCGTTCAAGGGCCAGGTGGTGCTGGTGGTCAATGTCGCCTCCAAGTGTGGTCTGACCCCGCAGTACGCAGCGCTGGAAAACCTGTATCAGCAGTTCAAGGGCAAAGGCTTCAGCGTCCTGGGCTTGCCGTGCAACCAGTTTGCCGGGCAGGAGCCGGGTAGCGAGGCAGAAATTGCCACGTTCTGCAGTCTGAATTACGGGGTGAGTTTCCCCCTCGGCAGCAAGCTGGAGGTCAACGGACCGCAGCGCCATCCGCTGTACCGCCTGTTGGCTGGCGAAGGGGCGGAGTTTCCAGGCGATATCACCTGGAACTTCGAGAAATTCCTGGTCGGCCAGGATGGCCGGGTGCTGGCGCGCTTCGCGCCACGTACCGCACCGGATGATCCAGCGGTAGTTCAGGCTATCGAGAAAGCGCTGGGCTGACTTGCCCCGCGATGCTGTTAAATCACCCAGATCAATAGTACTGGGCTGCCCGAACGGCTCACCCTATCCTCAGGCGCATTCCTACTTCCCCTGGAGCGCCACATGTCCGCCAATGCACTGTTCACCCCCTTCCAGCTGGGTGCCCTCCAATTGCCAAGCCGTGTGGTCATGGCGCCCATGACGCGCACCTTCTGCCCGGGTGGCGTGCCTCATGCCCAGGTCGTCGAGTATTACCGCCGCCGTGCCGCTGCCGGCGTCGGCCTGATCATCACCGAAGGCACCACCGTAGGCCACCCGGCGGCCAATGGCTATCCGAACGTGCCGCGCTTTTATGGCGAGGACGCGCTGGCCGGCTGGAAGCAGGTGGTGGAGGCCGTGCACGCCGAAGGCGGGCGCATCGTGCCGCAGCTCTGGCATGTGGGTAGTGTGCGTCGCCTGGGTGTGGAGCCAGACGCCAGCGTGCCGGGCTATGGCCCGAGCGAGAGGATCAAGGATGGCCAGGTGCTGGTCCATGGCATGAGCCGTGATGATATCCGCGAGGTGATCGCCGCCTTCGCCCAGGCCGCTCGCGATGCCCAGGCCATCGGCATGGACGGCGTCGAGATCCACGGCGCCCATGGTTACCTGATCGACCAGTTCTTCTGGGCGTCGAGCAACCAGCGCACGGACGAGTACGGCGGTGACCTGGCCGCACGTTCACGCTTTGCCATCGAGCTGGTCCAGGCCGTGCGCGCTGCGGTGGGCCCGGACTTCCCGATCATCTTCCGTTTCTCCCAGTGGAAACAGCAGGATTACACCGCTCGGCTGGTGACCAGTGCCCAGGCGCTGGGCGAGTTCCTGCAGCCGCTGGCCGATGCCGGCGTGGATATTTTCCACTGCTCGACCCGCCGCTTCTGGGAGCCGGAGTTCGAAGGCTCCGAGCTGAACCTGGCCGGCTGGACCCGCCAGCTCACCGGCAAACCGACCATCACCGTGGGCAGTGTCGGCCTGGATGGTGAGTTCCTGCAGTTCATGGTCGTCACGGACAAGGTGGCGCAACCGGCCAGCCTGGAAAACCTCCTGACGCGCCTGAACAATGATGAGTTCGATCTGGTTGCGGTAGGACGGGCGCTGCTGGTTGACCCGGATTGGGCGGCAAAAGTCCGCGATGGCCGTGAACAGGACATCCTGCCGTTCAGCCGCGATGCGTTGACGACTCTGGTTTGATCATCAGCGGCGCGGCTTGCCGGGGCACGTTGTGGTCCTGGCAACAGGCCTCGCGCAGGTGGTGTTCGAACTGCTCGACGATCATCGGCCAGCCCTGGCGGCTGGCATGCTGGCGGGCATTGAGGCGTACCCGGCGCAGGGTTTCAGGGTCTTCCAGCAACCAGTTACAGGCATCGATGAAGGCCTCGGCATCGCCGGGCATTGCCAGGGCGCCACTGTGTCCGTGGCGGATGTGCTGGGCGGCGGCGGCCTGGTCATAGGCCACCACGCCGAGCCCTGACGCCAGGGCTTCGAGTACCACGTTGCCGAAGGTTTCGGTCAGGCTGGGAAACAGGAAGATGTCCCCCGAGGCATAGTGCTCGGCCAGCGCTTCACCGCGTTGGGCACCGCAGAAGACGGCCTGGGGCAGTTGCTGTTGCAGGGCGCTGCGCTGAGGGCCGTCGCCGACCACGATCAGGCGAATACGCCGCTGTGGATAAATGCGCTGCGCCGACGCCAGGCAGTGTTGCAGCAGGCCGAGGTTCTTTTCCGCCGCCAGGCGCCCGACGTGCAGCAGGGCGATGTCGTCGTTCCCCAGGCCCCAGCGCTCGCGCAGGGCTTGGTTGCGTCTACCCGGGTTGAACAGCTGGCTGTCCACGCCGCGGGCCATCAACGCCAGGTTGTCGAACCCGCGTCGCTCCAGTTCCAGGCACTGGCTGGGGCTGGGCACCAGGGTGCTGTGGGTACGCCGGTGGAACCAGCGCAGGTAATGGGTGAGCAGGCGCGACAGTAGGCCCAGGCCGTATTCGCTGGAGTATTGCTGGAAATTGGTGTGAAAACCGCTGACCACTGCGATGCCCAGGCGCCTTGCCGCGCGCAGGGCACTCAGGCCCAGCGGGCCTTCGGTGGCGATGTACAGCACGTCCGGGCGCTGCCGACGCCAGCGCCGCAGCAGCTTGTGCATCGACACCTGTCCCCATTGCAGCCCCGGATAGCCCGGCAGCGGCCAGCCGCGGCACAGCAGTTGGAGCTCGTCGGCGCTTGTGCCATCCGCCTCCTGGCGAGGGCGCACCAGTTCGACCTGGTGACCGCGCTGGCGCAGGCCTTCGCTCAGGCGGCCAAGGGTGGTGGCCACGCCGTTGATTTCCGGTGGGAAGGTTTCACTGACCAGGGTGATATGCAGGCGTGCTGTGCTCATGAACGCCAGTTTCAGCGGCGCGGATTGCGGCGCCGTGATGAAAATATGACAGATCGGTGACTCCCGATTTCCGGCAGCTTTCCGGGCAAATATTTCCCAGCGAGCCGCTCAAGAATGACGGGCATTCGGCCGATGCAGGAGTATTCGAATGACCGATTTCGCTCCAGGAGAGCGTTGATGTTCAACAGCAAACTGAAACAAGAAAACCTCCAGTTGCGTGAAGCGCTCTCGTCCATGGAACAGGTCAAGAGCAGTCTCGACAGCGAGATGCTGGTATTGCAGCTTGACCCTCAGGGACGCATCGAATCGGTCAACAGTAATTTTGAAAAGGAAATGCTCTACAGCAGCCATCAACTGATCGGGCGCAACATCGAAGAAATCGTGCCGGCGCATGTCAAACAGCTGGATTTCTACCAGCGCATGAAGGGCGCCATTACCCGTGGCGAGCACCTTAATGGCGCGTTCCGCCTGCTGCGCGGTAACGGCCATGAAGCCTGGTTGCGTTCGATCCTGCAGCCGGTCAAGAACAGTGACGGGCGCATCAAGTACTTCACGCTGCATTCCAGCGACCTGACCCGCACCATTGAAAGTTCACGCGAGCATGAGAGCCTGATCAAGGCGCTGATGCGTTCGACTGCGGTGATCGAGTTCAACCTGCAAGGCGAGGTGCTGACCGCCAATGACCGCTTCCTGCAGACCATGGGCTATTATCGCCTGGAGCAGGTGGTCGGCAAGCATCACCGGATGTTCTGCGAGCCGGAAGAGGCCCACTCGAGCGCGTACCAGGCGTTCTGGGACAAGCTGCGCCGTGGCGAGTTCGTTGCCGAGCGCTTCAAGCGCATTGACGCCCATGGTCGTGTGGTCTGGCTGGAAGCGTCGTACAACCCGATCATCGATGCCCATGACGTGCTCTACAAAGTGGTCAAGTTCGCCACGGTAATCACCGAGCAGGTCAACCAGGAAGTGGCCGTGGCCGAGGCTGCCGATATTGCCTACACCACCTCGGTCGAAACCGACAACAGTGCGCGCAAGGCCACCGATGTCGTGACCCAGACCGTCGAGGTGATGCGCGGCCTGGAATCCTGCATGCAGGAGGCGGCCAATGGCATCGAGGCACTGGACAAGCAGTCCCAGGTCATCGGCTCGATCATCAAGACCATCAGCGACATCGCCGGCCAGACCAACCTGCTGGCGCTCAACGCGGCCATCGAGGCGGCCCGGGCCGGTGAGCAGGGCCGCGGCTTTGCCGTGGTCGCCGACGAAGTGCGCCAGCTCGCGTCGCGCACCAGCGTCGCCACCGAGGAAATCGCCCGGGTGGTGCAGCAGAACGAACAACTGGCCAAGGCTGCGGTGGATATCATCGACAGCAGCAAGCGCCAGGCCGAGCAGGGCCTGGCCCTGGCGGGGCAGACCGGCTCGGTGATCGTCGAGATCCAGGAAGGGGCGCAGAAGGTGGTGAATGCTGTCGGGCAGTTCTCCAGCCAGCTGTCTGCCTGACGTTCAGCGCGGTGTCTTGAAGAAGGCAGTCAGTGTTGCGCTGACTGCCCGTACGCCGGTGGCGATGGCGGGCAGCTCGACGACGAAGCCGGGTGTGTGGTTCATCGCTGCCGGCAGTTGTTTCTTCTCCACCAGGTTCTTGTAGACATCGGGCTTGCCCGATCCCACCTCGATGAACAGCACTTGGGTGCCCGGGTAAGGGCTGGCCAGCATGTGGAAGTCTTCCGAGCCCATCAGCGGCGGCATGCCCGGCAACACCTTGTCGGCCCCCAGTTGCTGCACCAGGGCGGCCTGGGCCAGCTCGGTCTGCGCCTTGCCGTTGACCACCGGTGTGGCATGCCCCTTCATGGTGTATTTCGCCTGGTAGTCGGCGGGCATGTCATTCATCACCAGCACGCCCTGGGTCACCGATTTGATCCCGGCAATCAGTCGCTCGCGCACTTGCTCGTCGTACCAGCGCAAGTTCAGTTTGAGCGTGGCGCCCACCGGGATGATGTTGTTGTTGACCCCGGCCTGGAAGGCGCCGACGGTGAGGACCGCTGGCTTGGACTGATCGACCATGCGGCTGATGATGGTCTGGTAGCCCAGGACGGCCATGGCGCCCATCACCACCGGATCCTTGGTGACATGCGGGGTCGATCCATGGCCACCGATACCGGGCAGTTCGACGTCGATCTGGTCGGTGCCGGCCAGCCGGGGCCCTTCGCGCAGGCCGACGCTGTCGGCCGGGTAGACCGGGGAAACATGCGCAGCCACCAGCACATCCGGCTTGGGGACGAAGTCGTAGAGGCCGTTGTCGACCATGGCAGTGGCGCCTTCGAGCAGTTCCTCCGCCGGTTGCGCGACCAGCACCAGGGTGCCGGACCACTGGTCCTTGAGCTGGGCCATGACCTTGGCCACCTCGATCAACCAGGTGGTGTGCGCATCGTGTCCACAGGCGTGCATGACCGGCTGGGCGGGGTTGCCAAGCCAGGGCGTGACCTTGCTGCTCGCATAGGGCAGGCCAGTGGCTTCCTTGATCGGCAGGGCATCCATGTCGGCGCGGTACATCACCACAGGCCCCGGACCGTTGCGCAGGATACCGGCCACGCCGGTGGTGCCGATCGCGGTCTTGACCTCGAAGCCTTGCGCTTGCAGGGCCTTGGCTACCTGGGCAGCGGTTTCCTTCTCCTGGAAGGCCAGTTCGGGGTTGCGATGCAACTGCTTGAACAGCTCGATCATCTGTGCGTTGTCCTGCTCCACCAGGGTATCGATCCGGGTTTTCAGGTCGGTGGGCGCGGCATGGGCCGACAGGGCGCCGAGGCAGGCGAGGGCAAGAAGCGGCTGGCGAAGACGCAAAGACATGGCGTAAGTCCCTTTACAGGTAGCCGGACACAGCAGGGCAGCTGCGCGGAGGCTGAATGTTGTTGTTCTGAGGGGCGAGGTTGCACCCTGTAACAAGTCTGTGTATCTATGCCTGGTGCGTCCAATGCAAAAATAATCAGGAACTGATGCATTGCCTGAATCAATTGATCTGAAACGAATTCGCCACCTGATCCTGCTCAGCGAAGAGCTGCATTTCTCCCGTGCGGCTGAGCGGGCCAATCTGTCGCAGACCGCCTTCAGCCGCAGCATTCAGTCACTGGAGGCCGACCTCGGGGTGCGACTGTTCGACCGTGACACACGTTCGGTCGTGCTGACGGCAGCGGGGCGGCAGTTGTTGGCAAGCGGGCGGGAATTGCTCGGTTGTGCCGCCCGGTTGATGGGTGAGGCCCGCGACATTGCCCAGGCCGATGGCGGCGAGTTGAGCTTCGGTGCAGGCATGATGGCGGCCAACCTCTACCTGGAGGAGGCGCTGACCTCGCTGCGCAAGCGTATTCCCGGGCTGGTGATGAAGGTCGAGGTCAATCACTGGAACCAGTTGGTCCAGCGCCTGGAGCAGGACCAGATCGAGTTCTTCGTCGCCTACACCTGTGACCCGTCACTCAAGTCCGACCCGCGATTTGCCATCACCCCGCTGCCTGGCGTGCCGGCCTCGGTCTTCTGCCGCGGCGACCATCCGTTGATCCGGCAGCAGGCGCCGGTGACCCGCCAGCAGTTGCTGAGCTATCCCTGGAGCTCGGTGCTGTTCGATGACATAGCTCCCGCGCGATTGCGTGAGCTGATGGACTTGCCCGAAGGCACGATCGCGCCACTGGCCCTGGGCTGCAACGACTTGAAGCTGTTGCGGGCCACGACCCTGGGCAGCGATGCGCTTTTGTTTACCTGGCGAACCTGGCTTGAAGGGGATCTGCGCAGTGGCGCCCTCTGCGATGCGGGGGCATTGCTGCAGCCAGCCCTTCCGGGCGGCGGCTGCAGCATTGCCAGTGCGATTGTCTGTCATGCCGGGCGTAGCCTGTCGCCGATTGCGCGGCAGGCCATCGAGCTGATCAGGTCAGCGGCCGACAGCTTGGCCTGAGGTCAGCGCTCGCGTACCCAGAACAGGGTCGCACCGGCCACCGCTGCCGGCATCATCAGGATATTGAGGAAGGGCGCCATCAACACCAGGTACACCGAGCCGCCGAAGCCCAGGCTCTGCCAGCGCTTCTCGCGCAGCCAGGCGAGCATGTCCTGCCAGCTCAGCTTGTGGTTGTCGGCCGGGTAGTCGATGTACAGCAAAAGCTAGGTACATCGCCTGCAAGCCACGTAAATCAAGGCCCTTTCCCAAGGGATTGGACGAGAAATGTACCAGCTGAGCGGATGTTCTGAAAAGACCCTAGGGTTTGCGTCAAGGAGATAGGACACCGCCCGCTGCAGGTGGTCTATGAGTCATACTCAGGCGGTAATAGGGCATGCATCACGATCACGTTATGGTTCTGGGAGGCAGGGTGGCACAATTGCAGAGCTACTCAAAAAAGCGCTTTAACGTTGGTATCATATGACTTGAGGGCAGTTGACGGACTAACAACGGTTATGGATGGCAAGCGGGCGAGCTAGGATTTATCTGAGCCGTAGGCAAACACGCTTTTAAAACACCTGCTTTTGATTTCATTTTTTATAATGTCAAATGGGAGGTTTGAGTGATATTTCTTCCCGTTCATCACGCATTCCATAACGCTCGGCGGTGTCGTATCGACCACTGAGTGGGTGCTTTGCAGAGCTTGTGACGTAGTTTGAGGTTGCGCGACGCTTATGCCTTTTTCACGCTCCAAGCCCTTCTGGCTGAGAAGGCAGCCAATCAGCAGCGCTGCGGATACCAAGAGCCTGCCAGAACCTATAAGTAATTTTGCGATAGCACCTTTATTTTTGGTGGCAGAGTTAAATAAGCCAGGAATAAGCACGGTTACCGACAGAAACAGATAAACCGACCAAACTGGAATCTGTTCGTCTTGGGCGTAGCCGGTATAAACCTTCACACCTTCGGTAAGGCAGATGAGCCAGTAGCCAAGAAAGTAAAAGATCTTTGTGAACTTCCAGAGCTTCTTGTTCAATGTTCGTAGCCTACTAGATTTGTAGAAATTATTTTTTGTGAGTTTATAAAGTGCCTGGTAATGGACCAAGGTCGCCAAAGGCGCGAGATTTTTTTGCCCGTGGCTTTGGCGGTCAGGTGAATGTCGCAGCTTCTTTCGCTTAGTTAAACGCGGGATATGTTCCAGCTCTCATTGGATGCGGGCAGTAGGCCGGATCAAAATAAACGAGTGGCATTGCATTAAAGACAGACGTTTTAATTACGGCCGTTTTTCCCGAGTCTCCTGGAGTATTGCTGAGGTCGAAGTCATCAATGCCAACCTCTCCGACCTTAACTTCCCATATCCAAACTGTGTTTCCGCGAGAGGACTTGCCACGATTGTAGGCGCCGTGTTGATCGCCTAGGACATATCTGAAAGTTATATAAGTACCGGGCTTTGGTAGATGCCCCTTAGGGCGATTGGTCTCAAGAGCCATCTTGAGCTCGAGATTTTTTGCATTGTGACGTTGCGGTAGAAGGTCCGGGTAGTGATGAGGGCGATTTCGAATGTACATTCCCTCGGAGGCCTCGGCAATTGAACCACCCACTATATTCCCTACCATCGAGGAAAGATTTGCCAGTTCTACAAGTCCGCCAATAGGAACTAGTCCACTTGCAACTAACTCTGCATCAATTGTGTCGAGTGTGTTGTACGTGTTATGTATCGCTTGCAGTAACATAGAGCCAGTCAGGCCAGTATAAAATTCTAAGGCGTCGAGATTTCTCAGGCACTGAGTTTTTTCGGCTCTTACTGCCATTGCTAAAAAAGCATCGTGCTCGTTTAATTTGCCGCCTTCGATGAGTTCGGCTTTGAGCAAAAGCTCAGAAAGTTGGAAGTCCAAAGCTTCCGATATGTTTGCAGCAATACTAAGGGTAGGTTGTCGTTCGCCACGCTCGAGCAGGCCAAGAGTAGTTCTGTGTATGCCAGCCCTATCTGCCAGGGCCTCTAAGCTTAACCCTTTAGCTTCACGTAACTGCTTGACTAGACGGAACAGAACATCAACTGTACTACGCTTTGGTTCATCCATGCCGCACCACCACCACCATCATACTGTTTATGTGGTGGCATTTTGATCCAAATCATGCTTTGAGTGTAGGAGACTATTGTCTCCACCGGGCTTGTGTGGTATGGTGCTGCCCAAATGGAGATTGCTAATGAAAGTTTTAGACCTATTCTGTGGTACAGGTGGTTTTTCTCACGGATTTGAACTCGCTGAATTAGGATTTGAGACCGTTTTTGGAATTGATGTGCTTCCAATCGCTACCCAGACATTTAACGCCAACAGACCTAATTCACTAAGTGTTTGCTCAGACATTAGGAAGATAAGGCGCTCCGAACTTAGCGAAAGATTGAAGCTGAAGCGTGGAATGGTTGATGTGATCGTGGGGGGGCCGCCATGCCAAGGCTTTTCGTCTATCAGGCCATTTCGTTCAACCAACGATGATGATCCACGCAATAGCCTATTTGAAGAGTATGCTTCGTTTGTAAACTACTTCCGTCCTCCTGTTTTTGTTCTTGAGAACGTAGTTGGGTTGGCAACACATAAGGATGGTTCGACTGTTGCTCTGATGGAAGAGTGCTTCAAAACTCTGGGGTATGACACTCAGTGGCGTATCTTAAATGCTGCTAACTATGGTGTTCCTCAGAAAAGAGAGCGTCTAATCATGATTGGTGTGGAGCGTGGAGGGAAAATAGAGTTTCCTGATACGACCCACAATTTTTCTGGGGCAACGATTAGTGTCAAGGATAAGCGCCGAGTTCATGCTCCTACATATGATTTGTTTAGTATGAAAGAGGAAGTACTGAAGCCCGCTGTCTCTGTCATGGATGCAATATCTGATCTTCCACCGGTTCAGTCTGGCGAAGAGGCAAAGCGTTATATCGAATCTCCTCGTAATGAATATCAAAAGCTCATGCGTCGTGATGTGAAGGATGAGTTAAGCTTGCATTTGGCTACGGCTCACTCAAAAAAAATGCTTGAAATTATTAAATATTCAGGGAAAAACATAAATTGCATCCCCAAAGGAATGGTGACGAGCGGATTTAGTTCCTGTTATTCGCGGCTTGATGCTGATGAGCCTGCGGTAACTATTACAGTGAATTTTGTACATCCTGCCTCGAACCGATGCATTCACCCGGTTCAAAATAGAGCGTTAACACCACGGGAAGGTGCTAGGCTTCAGTCTTTCGATGACGCCTATGTATTCTGTGGTAATCGCTCACAGATTACAAAGCAGATTGGGAACGCAGTTCCACCTTTGTTAGGTAAGGCGATTGCCGGTTCAATCGCTAAAATTTTTTAACTCAGATTTACACAGCAATTTCTAGGGCCTTTTTTAAAATTTAAAAGGCCCTGCAGGCTATGCCGCTTAAGGCCGATTATATGGATGTTTTAGGGACTGTGGTGCCAATGTATTTTCAGCGGCCGCTTGCCTAAGTGGAAACACCGCATATGTTCCAGGTGCGAACTATCGAGGAGGGGTATCGGAGGGTCGGCCAGCGCTGGCAAATTGGCGGTCGAGCCTAAGAGCCGTTCCCGTGCCAACTCGTTGTTACCGGCGATTTCTCCAAAGTATCTGAGGCGAAGAAAACCATCGTGGCGGGGCAATGTCCGAAGCCGCTCTTTCGCTGATGCAATGGCATCAGCGTTCGTATCCAGTGTCTGTAGCGCTGAGCCCCTGGCTCGTAACCATAGGGCGATTTCTTCAACCCTTGCCCTTATAGCCTGCTGGTTCATGTACAGCAACTCCAACGCGTCCGCTATTGCTGCGTTCTGGCCGTCCATGTTCCGTCCTCAAGGTGGGTAAGCAACTCATCGTATGGCGCCTGTTAGGCGCTGGCTTTCATCGCACGCTGTACGGTACTCAGGCTTAAGCCAAGGCTTTCTGCGGCCTTGCGGAACGATAGCCCACCACTGACAGCGGCATGTATTGCTTCGTCATCCACGGTCTTCGTACGGCCCTTGTATACCCCTTTTTCCTTGGCCTTGGCGATTCCTTCCCGTTGGCGTTCCTTAATCATCGCACGCTCGAACTGGGCCACCGCTCCCATCATCGACAGCATAAGTTGCTGGGTCGGATTGTCCTCGCCGGTGAACTCCAGTTGTTCCTTGTGGAAGCGGATATGGATACCACGCTTAGTTAGGTCTTCCACCAGCTTGAGCAGGTCGGCCAGGGAGCGGGCTAGGCGGTCGATGGAGTGGACAGCGATTGTATCCCCCTCCCGCACGTACTCAAGCATCGCCTGGAGTTGGGGGCGGTCGGTCGTGGCACCGCTTACCTTCTCTGTGAAAACCTTGTCCAAGGTGATGCCGGCAAGCTGCCGTTCCGTGTTCTGATCAACTGAGCTAACGCGAATGTACCCGACCTTTGCCATCTCCCTGCCTTGTGTATTCATTTGACTCTAGATGTTGTGAGTGTGACTGTATTCAGGTTCTAAATCAAGGCAAATGAATACGGAAAATGCCGGGGTGGCGTATTCAGACTGCTGTATTCCCACGGGTAAACCTTAATGAATACGGGTGGGCTTTCCTGCAGGCGTAAAAATGCCCCGCTCGATGGCGGGGCAGTGACACGGGAAGACGGTGGAACGGCCGGTACTGGTAAATCCCTGGCGGGAGATGCAATGCAAACCGATGTGCAACAAGCAGCGGGGGCCGTAACCGAAATTATACTAAATTAGTCGGATATTGCATCAAGGTGGCGACTTGCTTGACCCAATCCCCCGCAATGCCAAGGAATTCGGGGCGTGCGATCAGGATCGATGCCTGGGGTAAGGGTGGACGCAGTGGTGGAAGGTAGCTAAATGGCAGTTTTCTTATAGTTTTCTGCGGGCGTTACAGGCCTTCGAACAGGTCGGAAATACTTACGCCCAACGCGTCAGCCAACACCTTGATAGCGTTGATGGAAGGGTTGGCGCCACCCGTCTCGATGCGGGACATGTACGTCCTTGCGAAGCCACACCGATCAGCAAAAGCTTCCTGGCTCATGCCCATGACTAGGCGTAGCTCCCTGACGCGGGTGCCAAATTGTTGCTGGAGTGCTGGAGACGGTGGAGGTGCGGGCATTCCCCAATGCTCGGGGAGTGTGCTTTAATCGTGAACACACTAATCGTGACATTCGAGGCCTAGTCACCCATGGCGGTGACCCGCACGGGCCTTGTAAGTCAGTCAATGGTGTACGGCGTCAATGGCCAGTCAAAGGCAGTCGTCGGGTAAGTCAGCGAGTCAGCGAGTCCAGTTAGTAGGCGAGTTCAGCAAGTACAGCAAGTCCGCGAACCAACTAACTTTTAACTGCTTAGCAGAGGACGACTGATGACTGATCGAAATGTAACCGATGACCAATTGGTCCGTGTTCCAAGGTATGCGTTTGAGGCCTTGGCGGCGTATAGCGCCCTGAATGAGGATAAGGTGGCAGTGATGCTCCTTCTCCAGGATGCACGGGAATCTCTCGACGGCTGCTGTCAGTTTTGACCGATTTGTCAGGGCGGTCGTCAATGACCCGAATGAACCATGAGCCTCCTTCGTGCTGGTGAATGTCATCTACATAAAGCTGTGCGATCTCTTCACGTCGCCCTCCGGTGTATGCCGCTATCAACGGTATCCAGAACACCGCATTTCCTGGGCGTCCCTCGGTATATCGCAGTCGCTGAAACTCAGGGTGGCTGAACAAGGTAACAAGCTCTCCCCAGGTATAGCCCCGGTTATCGTCCAAGCGTCGTTTCGGTTTGCCCGACCCGAGGCGTTTGTGAATGCGTGAGGCAGCCACGGGGTTGGTGTCGATCAATCCGGAGTCGACGGTGAACGCCATCACCGATGACAGTCGTGCCAGTAGCAAGCGAGTGGATGAGGTTGCCAGCGGTTTAACGTTGTCATCACCAGGCTGGAGCAGGTTCGCTGCGAAAGTGTGGATATCTGAGGGCTGAATCGAGGCAATAGGCTTGTCCCCCATGTCCGAGATGAACCGGTTGATGGCACGGCTGTAGTCCACTGCATGACGCCGTGAGACGTATTCGGACCTACCAGACATGGATATGGATTTGACGTACCGCGTGAGGGCTTCTGACAGCCTAATGGAGCGTTCTGTAGGGGCAGGCATTAAAGGCGTAGGTTGAGACATGTCTACCGTCTGCGGCGTATAACGCTCAACGTAGTGCCCCTGACGGGCATCATTAAACAACCTCTCCGACTCTGCATACGCAAGGGCAAACGCAGCTTTCGCTTGATGGTGGTGTCGCGTGTTCAGTGAGCGACGAATCTCGGTCTTGCCGATGATGTGCCTGAGATCATCCGGCACCCTGCGACGTAGGTAATAAATGCCCGAGTCGGGGTGCCTGAATGGTTGTGCTATGAGTGCCATGTGTACCAGCCTTGTGTATCAGTTGGCTGGGAAAGGGCATCGCTTACGTGGTTATCAGGCGCCCTGATTAGCCGGCTTCGTGACGCGGGTATCACCCTTCTCCCGCACCCAGAACAACGTAGCCCCCGCCACCGCCGCCGGCATCATCAGCACGTTCACGCCCGGTATCATCAGCGCCAGGTAGGTAATCCCGCCAAACCCCAGGCTCTGCCAGCGCTTGCTGCGCAGCCAGGCGAGCATGTCCTGCCAGCTCATCTTGTTGTTGTCCGCCGGGTAGTCGATGTACTGGATGGCCATCATCCAGATACCGAACAGCAGCCACAACGGAGCGGCGATGATGTTGATCACCGGGATCAGCGAAAGGATGAACAGGGCGATCGCCCGGGGCAGGAAGTAACCCAGCTTGCGCATTTCGCGGCCCAGGGTACGTGGCACCATGGCCATCAGCTCGCCCCAGCTGAACGCCGGGAAGTTATCGGTGCCGCGCACCACCACTTCGGTTTTTTCCGCCAAAAAGCCATTGAACGGCGCGGCAATGATGTTGGCCAGCATGGTGAAGGTGAAGAACACCATCAGGATCACCAGGGCCACGAACAGCGGCCACAGGACATAGCTCAGGAAGCTCAGCCAGTCGGGCAGGCTGGGCATCAGGGCGTCGACCCAGAGGCTGAACTGATGGCCGGCAAAGTAGATCAGGCCGACGAACAGCAGCAGGTTGACCGCCAGGGGCAGCAACACGAACAGGCGCAGGCTCGGGCTCAGGACCAGTTTCAGTCCTTCGCGCAGGTACTGTGGGCCAGAGAGGACAGGGGCTTGCATAGGGGGCTCCGGGTTAAGGCAAACGCGCTGACCTTACCGAGTTTGAGCGGCCGGTGAAAGCGCGGGGCAAGCAGGGAAACGGACTGTAACAAAGCTCGCCGGTCCGCTCGGCTTGCCTTCATAGGCAAACAGCTGAAGCTTTTGGCGATGAATAGAGTGGGCCTATAAGGTGGATTGTCTAAGGATATTTCCTTAATCTCTGCGGCCTCGCTACAGTGCGCACAACTTTCCAACCCCTTCGAATACTATTCTTCAAGGAGTTTTCATGAGCATTCTGGTCAACAAGCAGGCCCCGGATTTCGATGCGGCGGCGGTGCTGGGCGACGGTTCGATCGTCGACAGCTTCAAGCTTTCTTCGCTGCGCGGCAAATACGTCGTGCTGTTCTTCTGGCCGCTGGACTTCACCTTTGTCTGCCCGTCGGAAATCATTGCCCACAACAACCGCATGGACAAGTTCCGCGAGCTGGGTGTGGAAGTGGTCGGTGTCTCGATCGACTCGCAGTTCACCCACTATGCCTGGCGCAACACGCCGGTGGAGAAGGGCGGCATCGGCGAAGTCGAGTTCACCATGGTGGCCGACGTGACCCACGAGATCACCCGCGCCTACGGCATCGAGCACGATGACGGCGTGGCCCTGCGTGCCTCGTTCCTGATCGACCAGCAAGGCGTGGTGCAGCACCAGGTGGTCAACAACCTGCCGCTGGGCCGTGAAGTCGACGAGATGATTCGTCTGGTCGAAGCCCTGCAGTTCACCGAACAGTACGGTGAAGTCTGCCCGGCCGGCTGGCGTCCAGGCCAGAAAGGCATGAAGGCCGATGCCAAGGGTGTCGCCGATTACCTGGCGGAAAACGCCAACAGCCTGTAAGGCACCGATCGACAGTTTTCAGGACCTGCGGCCAAAAGCCTTCCCCAAGCGCTTCGCAGGTTCTTTTTATTCCAGCCGGCGATCCCGGCGATACGAAGCGGGCAATCCAGCGTCCGCTTCGACAGGAGAGAGTCATGTCTGAAGTACGTCATTCGCGAGTGATCATTCTCGGCTCCGGCCCTGCCGGTTACAGCGCTGCGGTCTATGCCGCCCGTGCCAACCTCAAGCCGCTGCTGATCACCGGCATGCAGGCCGGCGGCCAGCTGACCACCACCACCGAAGTCGACAACTGGCCGGGCGACGCCCATGGCCTGACCGGCCCGGCGCTGATGCAGCGTATGCAGGAGCACGCCGAGCGCTTCGAGACCGAAGTGGTGTTCGACCACATCAACGCCGTGGACCTGGCCAGCAAGCCGTACACCCTCAAGGGTGACAGCGCCACTTACACCTGCGACGCACTGATCATCGCCACCGGTGCCAGCGCTCGTTACCTGGGCCTGCCGTCGGAAGAAGCGTTCATGGGCAAGGGCGTCTCCGCCTGCGCGACCTGCGACGGTTTCTTCTACCGCAACAAGCCAGTGGCTGTGGTCGGTGGCGGCAACACCGCCGTGGAAGAGGCCCTGTACCTGGCCAACATCGCCAGCAAGGTCACCCTGGTCCACCGTCGCGAGACCTTCCGCGCCGAGAAGATCCTGATCGACAAGCTCAACGCCCGTGTGGCCGAAGGCAAGATCGAGCTGAAACTCAACGCCACCCTGGACGAAGTGCTGGGTGACGACATGGGTGTCACCGGTGCGCGTCTGAAGAACAACGACGGCAGCTTCGACGAAGTCAAGGTTGACGGCGTGTTCATCGCCATCGGCCACACCCCGAACACTTCGCTGTTCGAAGGCCAGCTGACCCTCAAGGACGGCTACCTGGTGGTCAACGGCGGCCGTGACGGCAATGCCACTGCCACCAACGTCGAAGGTGTGTTCGCCGCTGGCGACGTGGCTGACCATGTCTACCGTCAGGCCATCACCTCCGCCGGTGCCGGCTGCATGGCGGCGCTGGATGTCGAGCGTTACCTGGACGGTCTGCAGAACGCTGCGCACTGATAGACCCGATCGCGGGGCAAGCCCGCTCCTACAGTGGCCTGGTGGGAGCGGGCTTGTCCCGCGATGCAGTCATAAAAAAACCGGCCTTCTGGCCGGTTTTTTTATGACTGACAATGACCTCAGAGGCTCAAGCGCATCGACAGGTCCACCGCCTTCACATCCTTGGTCATGGCTCCGATCGAGATGTAGTCCACGCCGGTCTCGGCAATCACCCGCAGGGTGCTTTCGTTCACGCCGCCACTGGCTTCCAGCTTGGCCTTGCCGGCGTTCAGGCGCACGGCTTCGCGCATGTCATCCAGGCTCAGCTCGTCGAGCATGATGATGTCGGCGCCAGCGTCCAGGGCCTCTTTGAGTTCGTCCAGGCTCTCCACCTCGACTTCCACCGGCTTGCCCGGGGCGATTCGCCGTGCGGCGGTGATGGCCTGGGCAATGCCGCCGCTGGCGGCGATGTGGTTTTCCTTGATCAGGAAAGCGTCGAACAGGCCGATCCGGTGGTTGTGGCAGCCGCCGCAGGTGACCGCGTACTTCTGCGCCAGGCGCAGGCCCGGCAGGGTCTTGCGGGTGTCGAGCAGCTTGACCTGGGTATCGGCGACCAGGTCGGCGAGAAACTGCGCACGGGTCGCGACGCCCGACAGCAGTTGCAGGAAGTTCAGCGCGCTGCGCTCGCCGGTCAACAGCGAGCGGGCCGGACCTTCGAGGTGGAACAGCGGCTGGTTGGCTTGTGCCCGATCACCGTCCTTGACCTGCCAGTGCACGGCCACCCGCGGGTCGAGCTGACGGAACACGGTATCGACCCAGTCGGTGCCGGCGATGACGCAATCGTCGCGGGTAATGATGGTGGCCTTGGCCAGGCGCTCGGCCGGGATCAACTGGGCGGTGATGTCACCGCTGCCGATGTCTTCGAGCAACGCACGGCGCACGTTGGCTTCGATTTCGGCGGTCAGGTCGGCGAGGCGTAAATTCGGCATGGCAGGCTCCACAAGCTAAGTGCCGGGGATTATAGGGCAAGCCTGTGCTGGCGAGTGGGGTGAATTTGCCCGATAATGCGACTTGAATTTGGCGTCATGGCTTTGACGATGCGCCGGTTCATCTCACCCTAGCCCAGCAAGGAGTCCTGGATGCACGAAGACGGGAAGGTGGTGCCGATCACGGCATCCCTCGATCACGCGCGCAATGTGCCGCTTGCTCGTTTGCCCGTAGTGCTCCTGCAAGTGCGTGACATGGCTGCGCTGCAACTGCGCAAGAGCCTGCAGACCTTGTTCGACAATGCCGATGACACGCTGTTCGAGATGGCTGACAAAGCCGCCAGCAACAGTGAGCAGAATTTCCTGTTCGAGGCCATGCGCGACCTTCGCCTCAAGCGCAAGAGCATTGAGCGCGGCTACCTTGATCGTTTCTACCAGGCCTTTGCGCGTATCGGTCAGGTCGATGCGGTGGTGTCGGCGGGGTATGACGCACCCGCCTGGATGAGCAGCGAGCCGCAGCGCAGGGTGGCGCTGGATGCCATGGTCGATCGGGTCCTGGCCCGCGACGGTTGCACCCTCAACCAGTTGACCCTGCGCTTGTCGGCATTGACCGGACAGCCCCTGGATGACCGGCGTAACCCGCTGGGGCCGGCCATGCTGTGTGACTACCTGCTCCTGGCCGGACGCCATCTGGGGGTCGCCACCCGGGTCAAACTGGTCATCCTCACGCTGTTTGAACGTTATGTCCTGGAGGATGCCGACCAGCTCTATGGCGAGGCCAACCAGTTGCTGATGGCCACTGGCGTACTGCCCGAGCTCAAGACCATACCCCGGCGTCCGGTCCAGGACGGCGATCTGCGCCATCGGCGGGCCCCGGCCCGGCCAGGCACTGCGGGGGGGATGGCGGCGGAACTGGATGCCGACGAGCAAGCGGTGTTCGCCTCGCTGCAAGGCTTGCTGGCCCGGGTGCGTGGTCGCCTGGCGCCGCGCCTGGAGGCGGGCAGCCCGGTGCAGCCGGTCAGCACCGCGGATCTGCTGCGCCTGCTCTCGCACCTGCAACACTATGTGCCTTCAAACCAGGACGCCGACGACTTCGACCTGCACCAGCAGCTTGAACAACTGCTGACCCGCTTCAGTATGAAAAGCGGCACCTGCCGCAAGGTCGAGGGCGTGGATGAGGATGTGATCAACCTGGTCAGCATGCTGTTCGACTACATCCAGGCCGATCGCAACCTGCCTCAATCCTTGCGCAGCCTGATCGGCCGCCTGCAGATCCCCTTGCTCAAGGTGGCGGTCCTGGACAAGCGTTTCTTCAGTCGCAACCACCACCCGGCCCGACGCCTGCTCAACGAGATTGCCAGCGCCGCCATCGGCTGGGACGCCAGTGACGACTGCCGGCGCGATGTGCTTTACCTGCGGGTCGAGCAGATCGTCCAGCGCCTGCTCAACGATTTTGCCGATGACCCGGCGATCTTTGCCGAGCTGCTGGCAGAGTTCCAGGCGTTCAACAGCGAGGAACGGCGGCGCAGCGAATTGCTCGAACAGCGCGCCCGGGACGCCGAGGAGGGCCGCGCACGCTCGCATCTGGCGCGTCAGCGGGTGCAGCAGGCACTCAACCAGCGACTGCTGGGCAAGACCTTGCCCCGTGTGGTGGTACGGGTTCTCGAGGAGGCCTGGAGCCAGGTGCTGTTGTTGGCCTGCCTCAAGCATGGCGACACCTCGGCGCAGTGGCTCGAGAGCCTTCAGACCATGGATGCGCTGATCTGGAGTGTCGGCCCCCATGATTCGCCCGTGGCCCACCAACACCTGCTGGACATGCTGCCCGGGTTGCTCAAGGCTTTGCGCGATGGCCTGGCCAGCGCCGCCTTCGATCCCTTCGCCACCCGTGAATTCTTCGCCCGGCTGGAAACCCTGCATGTGCAGGCCTTCGAGGCGCCATCGACAGGTACCGACCGGCTATGTGAGGTCAGCGAGTGGGTGCTGGTGGCCGATGAAATCATCCTGGCGGCCCAGGAACCTTTGATGCCGGTCCTCGACCTGGTGCCCCTGGCCGAGGACGATCCGGCGATGCTGCAGGTACAACGCTTGCGCGTCGGCAACTGGGTCGAGCTGTTCGAGGAAGGCGACGGGCTACGCTGCAAACTGATCGCGCGGATCGACAGCAGCGGTGCGTTCATCTTCGTCAATCGCACCGGCCTCAAGGTCCGCGAGTATTCGCCCATGGCCCTGGCCAAGGCCGTACGCTGCGGTGAGGCACGCCTGCTCGACGACACCTTGCTGTTCGACCGGGCACTGGACTCGGTGGTCAGTCAGTTGCGCCACTATCAGGTGCGTTAGTTTCAGTCACGTTTTAACGATGCATCCGGGGGCGCCTCGGGGCATACTGGGGCGGTGCTCTCGTGCCTCAGGATCTTCTATGCAACTGGACCGCGCTACAGGCTGGTTCGCCGGTATCACCCACTGCCCCTCGCCGAACTTCAACGCACGTCCCGAGGGCGAAGTCATCTCCCTGCTGGTGATTCACAACATCAGCCTGCCGCCGGCGCAATTCGGCACCGGCAAGGTCCAGCAATTCTT
This sequence comes from Pseudomonas sp. BJa5, assembly GCF_030272875.2. NCBI lineage: Bacteria > Pseudomonadati > Pseudomonadota > Gammaproteobacteria > Pseudomonadales > Pseudomonadaceae > Pseudomonas > Pseudomonas sp. BJa5. Next base: position 16,294 of record NZ_JALRNG020000008.1, on the reverse strand, counting down.
CCAGAACCGCCTGGACCCCAACGAACACCCCTACTTCGAAGGGATCAAGCACCTGACCGTTTCGGCGCATTTGTTCATCGAGCGTGACGGTCAGGTGACCCAGTTCGTCTCCTGCCTGGACCGCGCCTGGCATGCCGGGGTGTCCCGCTTCGCCGGGCGCGAGGGCTGCAACGATTTTTCCATCGGCATCGAACTTGAAGGCACCGACGAGCTGCCCTTCACCGATGCCCAGTACCAGGCGCTGCAGGCCCTGACCCGGCAGATCCAGACCGCCTGGCCGGCTATCGGGGTGGAACGGATTCAAGGCCACAGCGACATCGCCCCGGGACGCAAGACCGACCCGGGCCCGGCTTTCGACTGGCCGCGCTATCGGGCGGCCCTTGAGGACGATGGGGGCAGATCATGAGTTTTCTGGTGTTGTTACTGGTGCTGTGGGTCGAGAAGTTCTCGGCCTTGCGCCAGCAGCTGCAACGCGATGGTTTTTTTCGCGCCGAGCTTGCGCGCCTTGAGCGCAACGGCAAGAGCCATCCCTGGTGGGTGCTGGCGACCCTGGTGCTGCTGCCGGTCGTGTTGCTGGCCTTGCTGATGCATGTACTGGAGCCGGTTGCCTACGGCCTGCTGGCCCTGCCGGTGCACCTGCTGGTGTTGATCTACAGCCTGGGGCGCGGCGATGTGAAAGCCTCGCTCGGGCCGTTTCGCGATGCCTGGCGGCGCGGCGACGAGCAGGCGGCGGTGCATGTGGCCGAACGCGACCTGGGGGTGACCGGCGACAATGCGCGATCCCTGCTCGAACGAGTCCAGGGCCATCTGTTGTGGGAAGCCTTCCAGAGCTTTTTCGCGGTGATTTTCTGGTATGTCCTGTTGGGACCGGCGGCAGCCCTGGCCTATCGCCTGCTTGCCCTGACGGTCGAACATGCGCGTAATCCGGCCTTGAGGGAGCGTGCCCAGCAACTGCGCCACGCCTTCGACTGGGCGCCGGTACGGGCGCTGGGCATCAGCTTCGCCCTGGTGGGCAATTTTGTCGCCGTCAGCCGGGTGATGCTGCATGAGCTGCTCAACTGGAACATCAGCGCGGCGCGTTTGATCGCCTCGGTCGGTCAGGTCGCCGCAGACATGCCGGCCAGCGCCGAGGCCGGGCCCCAGGGCCTGGTCGGGCTGGACACGCTGTGGGAGCTGCTGTTGCGCTCGGCAGTGCTCTGGTATGCCTGCTTTGCCCTGTGGACCGTACTGGGCTGAACATGAGTGTGGGGCAGCCGTTGGTCTGCCCCGGCACTGATTAACCTTAAGTTACAAAACCCCATACCGATATGCGTTATACAGGTGCTGGTGAACATCATCAGTGGCCTAGTGCCATTGTGCGCGCAGAACAATAAGAATCGGAGGGGACCACTCGTGAAGAGCCTGTTGTATCCGGCCATCGCGCTGATGAATCGATTGAGCTTCGGGATGAAGTTCAGCCTGATCAGTATCCTGTTTTTCCTGCCCATGCTGGTGACCAACTACTATCTGGTCCGCGATTCCTATGCGAAGTTCCACGCCACCCAGGTCGAACTGCAGAGCCTTGAGCTGCTCGAGAGCAGTCTGGCCTTGCGGAGCGAGCTGGAGAGCCTGGGCAACCTGATGCAAATTAATGCCATTCTTGGCCAGTCGGGCAAGGCCGAGACGGTCGAGAAGCAGATCGCCGACCTGGAGCGACAGGTCCTGGGTCGGTTGTCGGGCCTTGCCGCCGTCACCGCCGATGAAGCGCAGGCCCGGGACTTTCACGACAAGCGCGACGAGATGCTCGCCCAGCTCAAGGCGGCGCAGGCGGAGTCGTCGTTGTTGAGCAAGGTCGCCATGCTGGACAAGGTACTGGGCCAGGCCCAAGTGCTGAGCAAGATGATCGCCAGCCAGGCCGGGCTCAGCCAGGACAGCGATTCGGCCATTCGCCAGCTCAGCGAACTGATGACCACCGTCACCCCGCAAGTCACCCAGACCCTGGGCGAAGGCCGGGCCATGGGCGCTTACTCACTGGGCCAGGGCTTCCTCAATTCGGCGACCAGTACCCGTTTCGAGGATTTGCTACTGCGCCTGGACAAGCTCGCCGCCGACTATGCGCTCAGGCTTCAGGATGCCCTGGCCACCGAGCCCGGGGTCCAGGTGCGCCTGGGCAGTCTGGCGGCCAGCAGCCAGGCGTCGTTGAAAGCGGCCAGCGACCTGTTCGAAGAGCAGGTGGTGATGGCCGATACCCTCGACGCGCCGTGGTCGGCCTTCTATCAGCAGGTCAGTGGCCTGATGGCGCAGACCTATGCCCTGAATACCGCCACCGGTGAGTTCCTCGACCAGCAATTGCAGCAGCGCCTGGGCGAGCACCGCCTGCACATGATCCTGCTGGTGTCGGCCCTGGCTTGTGTGTTCCTGCTCATCGTCTACCTCTACGGCGGCTTCTATGCCTCGACCCGGCATACCCTCAAGTCGCTGGGCGCGGTGATGGACAAGGTGGCTGCCGGTGACATGACGGTGAATTTCAAGCCCGACAGCCGTGATGAGCTGGGCGAGCTGGGGCAGGTGTTCAACGGCACGGTACAGCGGATTCACGACCTGATCGAGCAGGTCGGCCACACCGTGGTCGAGGTCGAGCGCCAGGCCGAGCAAGTGCATGCGGTGTCGGCGCGCAGCAACCAGGCCGTCAGTGGCCAGCGCGGGCAGATCGAACAGGTGGCCACCGCCATGAACCAGATGTCGGCCACGGCGCAAGAGGTGGCGCGCAGTGCCGCCGCGGCGGTCAGCAGCGCCCACAGCGTCAACCAGGAGACCGTCAGCGGTCGCGGCCTGGTCGAGTCCCAGCAAGGCAATATTGCCCGCCTGGCCGGTGAAATCGATCAGTCGGTGGTGGTCATCAACCAGCTGGCCAGTGACAGCCAGGCGATCAGCCGGGTGCTGGAAGTGATCAAGAGCATTGCCGAGCAGACCAACCTGCTGGCCCTCAACGCTGCCATCGAGGCCGCCCGTGCCGGGGAGCAGGGGCGCGGTTTTGCCGTGGTGGCCGACGAAGTGCGGACCCTGGCCAAGCGTACCCAGCATTCGACCGAAGAAATCGAACAGATGATCTCGCGCCTGCAGGGTGGAGTCGGGGCGGCAGTCAAGGCCATGGATGCCAGCCATCAGGTGGCGGCCGGTACCGTCAGCCAGTCGCAGCAGGTCCAGCAGGCCCTGGCGAACATTCTTGGCGCGATCGGCAGCATCGTCGACCAGAACCAGCAGATCGCCGCCGCCGTGGAGCAGCAGACCGCCGTGGCCCATGACATCGACCAGAACATCGTCGAGATCAACCGCGCGGCCGAGCACACCACCCAAGGGGCGCACCAGACCGAGGATGCCAGCCTGCAGCTGTCGGCCCAGGTTCTGGAGCTGAAGCGCCTGATCGGCGCGTTCAGGGTCTGAGGCAGCGGTTGCTGAACTTTTCCACGCTGTGACAAAGTAGCGCCCTGACGGATTCCAGGGAGCCGGATGTGTCGGCAACGCTGCGGGTGTAGTCTCACCCTCACAGCAACGGAACCTCGAGTCCACGCGATTCGGCTCCCTCAGCATATTCACTGACGAGGTACAGACATTGGCCATCATCCATCCTAAAGTTCGCGGTTTTATCTGCACCACTACGCACCCGAAAGGTTGCGAGCTGAACGTACGTGATCAGATCGAAGCCACCCGCAAGCTGGGCGTGCGCGAGGATGGTCCGAAGAAGGTCCTGGTGATCGGTGCATCCAGTGGCTACGGCCTGGCAGCGCGCATCACCGCCGCTTTCGGCTTCAAGGCCGACACCCTGGGCGTGTTCTTCGAAAAGCCGGGTACCGAGACCAAGGCCGGCACTGCCGGTTGGTACAACGCCGCTGCTTTCGACAAATTCGCCAAGGCCGAAGGCCTGTACAGCAAGTCGATCAACGGTGACGCCTTCTCCGACGAAGCGCGGGCCAAGGTGATCGAACTGATCAAGAACGAAATGGGTGGCAAGGTCGACCTGGTGGTCTACTCGCTGGCCTCGCCGGTGCGCAAGCTGCCGCAGACCGGTGAGCTGGTGCGTTCGGCGCTCAAGCCGATCGGCCAGCCGTACAAGTCGACCGCCATCGACACCAACAAGGACACCATCATCGAGGCGTCCATCGAGCCGGCCACCGAGCAGGAAATCGCCGACACCGTGACCGTCATGGGCGGCCAGGACTGGCAGCTGTGGATCGACGCCCTGGCGGGCGCCGGTGTGCTGGCCGAGGGTGCACGCACTGTTGCCTTCAGCTACATCGGTACCGAAATCACCTGGCCGATCTACTGGCACGGCGCCCTGGGCCAGGCCAAGCAGGACCTGGACGAAACCGCACTGCGCCTGGACAAGAAACTGGCCGGCGAGATCAAGGGCGGCGCCAACGTGGCGGTGCTCAAGTCGGTGGTCACCCAGGCCAGTTCGGCCATCCCGGTGATGCCACTGTACCTGTCGATGGTCTTCAAGATCATGCAGGAAAAAGGCGTGCACGAAGGCACCCAGGATCAGCTGGACCGCATGTTCCGCGATCGTCTGTACCGTGCCGACGGTGCGCCGGCAGCCGTGGACGAGAAAGCCCGCCTGCGCCTGGACGACTGGGAACTGCGCGACGACGTGCAGGACGCCTGCAAGGCCATGTGGCCGCAAGTGACCACCGAGAACCTGTTCGATCTGACCGACTATGCAGGCTACAAGAAGCAGTTCCTCAACCTGTTCGGTTTCGAGCGTCAGGATGTTGACTATGACGCCGATGTTGCCACCGACGTACGGTTCGACTGCGTCGAGCTGTAAGTAAGCCCGCCTAAGGCCTTGTTGCCGCACCTGTTTTTGCGCAGGTGCGGCAGCCGTCTCAGGTCTTTAACACAATTTGAAACAACTCCGCCTCTGGCCATTTGATATCCCCTCGGCCGCCTGTTCTATACCACTCCCTACATGCCCTGTTTTAACCGCCGGGTTCATCGGGAGGCTTCATGAGTGGACTGCAAAAACTAAAAGAGCGGATCAGGCAAAAGGGCCTGCAAAAGACCCTGAAAACCCTGTGCGAGCGCTACATTTTCTTCCATTGGGAACTGCTGTGGATGGAGCGTGACCTGGTCAGCCCCGTGCCGCCGCACAGGTTGCGCGACCACCCGCCGGTACGCCGAGTGGACATCACGCCCGAGAATGCCGATGCCTTTGCCCGCTACTTTGGCGACCGCGTGCAAACCATGCGTGAGCTGGCCGCCGAGGGCCATACCGGGCACATGTACCTGGATGAGAAGGGCGATGCCGTGGCGTTTATCTTCGGCAGCATGCGCGATTATCACGACCGCCATTACTACGGCTGTACCTTCCCGGTAAAACCCGGCGAATTCTTCGAATTCGGCGGTGAAATGACCCGCGCCTACTTCGGTACCCGGCTGTCGGTGGATGCCCAGGTCGCCCTGTGGGACGCCATGCGCGCCAAGGGCTGTACCCGGGTGGTGGACGTCTGTGAAACCCACAACATCCCGGCGCTCAAGCTGCATATCCGCATGGGCTATCACGAGCAGGGCCGGGTGATGCATGTGTATGGCCTGTTCGGACGCTGGCGTTTGTTCCGTGAAACCCGCTACGATGGCTCTCGCCTTGACGACCTGCGCAAGGTCCCGGCGCCGCGGGTAGCGGCCTCGGCATTAGAGGGTCGATGAGCAGTCTCGAAGCCTTTCCCCCCCTGGCTGTATCCAGCAACAGCGGACAAGCCTTTCGTGAAGTCGCCGCCGATGGTTATGCCCTCGGCGGCTTCAGCTGGCGCCACGGTGTGCCGGATCCGGCGCGCCCGGTGGTGATCATCAATGCCGCCACCTCCGTGCGCTGCAGCTACTACTCACGCTTTGCCCAGTACCTGTTCGACCGCGGTTTCGATGTCATCACCTATGACTATCGGGGCATCGGCGAGTCGCGTCCGGCGCGCATGCGCGATTTCAACGCCTCCTGGACCGACTGGGGGGCGCTGGATTTCGAAGCCATGCTGGGGCGTGCCGCGCGCGAGTTCCCCGGGCAGCCGGTCGATGCGGTCGGGCACAGCTTTGGCGGGTGTGCGGCGGGGCTGGCGGCCTCGGCCGGTCGCTTGCGTCGGCTGGTCACGGTCGGTGCGCAGTTCGCCTACTGGCGTGATTACGCCCCGGACAGCCGTTGGCAGCTGATTGGCAAATGGCATGTGCTGATGCCGTTGCTGACCCGTGTGTTCGGCTATTTTCCCGGCAAGCGCCTGGGCTGGCTGGAGGACACCCCGGCCGGGGTGGTCAAGGACTGGAGCACGATGACGGCGGCCTATGAGCAGCGCCCCAGCGGCAAGGCGCTGGCCGAGCTGCCGTTTGCCCGGGTCAGGGCGCAGACCCTGGCCATCAGCCTGACTGACGACCCGTTCGGCACGGTGCCGGCCATCGAGCGGCTGCTGCGCTACTTCGAATCGAGCACGCGCAGTCATTTGCGCATCGCGCCTGTCGACATCGACGAGACGCAGATCGGCCACTTCGCCTTTTTCCACAAGCGCTTCGAAACCCGGCTCTGGCCAATTGCCTTGCAGTGGCTGCAACAGGGGCAACTGGCCGACGGGACGCCCGGGCGGCTGTCGAGCCTTACTTGAGGGTAAGCGGCTGGGCGTTGAACTTGACCCCGGCAAGGCCGTGCTTGATCAGGGCACGGATGTTGCCGTGGTCGCTGCCTTCAGGCGTCGCCAGTACCGAACGATAGTGCTCGCCGAAGGCCAGCAGCGCTTCCTGATCGCTCAGGCCTTCGAGCAGGGCCAGGCCCAGGGTCTTGCAGGAACCTTCGTTCTGCCCGGCGGCGTTTTCCACGCCGCCGTTGTTGAAGGCTTGTGGCTGGTAGTCATAGTGCGCTGCGATGAACGCCAGGGTGTCGGCAAAGACGTGCTCGCCGCTGGCCAGGCTGCTACGCAGGGTGTTCAGGTCAGTCATGGGGTTTTCCTTTGGCGAACGCCGCTTGTTGTTCGGCGCTGGCTTCTTTCTGGTAGTGGGCTTTCCATTCGGCGTAGGGCATGCCGTAGACCACTTCGCGGGCCTCGTCCATGCTCAGTTCGATCTGCTGCTCGTCGGCGGCGGCCTTGTACCACTTGGACAGGCAGTTGCGGCAGAAGCCTGCAAGGTTCATCAGGTCGATGTTCTGCACATCCTTGCGGCTGTCCAGGTGGGCGACCAGCCGGCGGAAGGCGGCGGCTTCGAGTTCGAGTTTTTGCTGGGCGTTCATGGTCATTCTCGTGACAAGGACAATTCAGTCTACCGCGATGCGGTTCTTCAGATGGCGGCCACCGTTGATGACCACATTGCTGCCAGTGCTGTACTGGCTTTCGAGCAGGAAGCGCACCGCCTCGATCAGCGGCCGGGCGCCGGGTTCGAACTCCAGCAGGGCCTTTTTCAGGGTCTGCTGGCGATAGGCTTCGTCGCTGTTTTCCTTGAGGATCAACAGCCCCGGCAGGATGGCGTTGACCCTGACCACCGGCGCGTATTTCTCGGCGAAGGACAGCACCATGTTCTGTAGCGCGGCCTTGGTGGCGGCATAGCCGATATGGCTCTTGCTGCCACGCGAGGAGGTCTCGTCGCAGATGTGGATGATATCGGCCTTGTCCATCTTGAGCAGTTGTTCGCCCAGCGCCAGGTTCAGGTGATAGGGCGCCTCGACGTGCAGCTTGAACATGGTGTTGAGGTTGTCCAGATCGTCGTCGAGCCACAGCGAGGCATTGTGGACGATCGCCCGCAGGCCGTCGTAGTTGTGCGTCAGGTGGTCGATCAGGGCCAGGCGGTCCTGCTCCAGGCACAGGTCGGCCTGGAACTGGATGATGTTCGGGTGCGCGGCTTCGGGTGTTTTGCTACGACTGGCGCTGACTACGGTATGGCCGGCCTGCGCCAGGTTCAGGGCCAGGGCCAGCCCGACTCGCTGGCTGGCTCCGGTGACAAGAATTGGGCTGTTCATGGTGGGGGCGGTCAACTTTCACAGGTTCGCTGGGATAACCCCCAGCATACCCGAACTAGGCCGGGTTGCGTGCGCCCTGCGGCCTTGAAGGGCGGCGCGGGGCATTGAGCCAGCCGGCCAGCAGACGGGTCGACAGGGGAATGAAGAAATACACCATCAACGGGGTCAGCCCCAGGGTGCTGAGCAGCACGCGCGGCACCAGGTCCAGGGCCGCCAGCCAGTGGCCGAACAGCAGGTTGAACAGCAACGAGACCGGAAAAAAGGCCAGCCAGATCGCCACTGCCTGCTTCCAGCGTGGCGGGCGTTGCACCGGATTGGTGCCGAACCAGCCTTCCAGGCCACTGGCGCGCAGCTCCAGGGGTTGCTCGAACAGGCCGTTGCCGCGCGCCAGCCAGGCCTTGCGCGAGGCCGAGTGTTCCCAGGCCTGCATGGTCTGCTCGTTGGCGAAGCGGAAGATGATCTGGAACTCGTCGCCCTGGGGCGGCGGGGCGAGGACGCCCGAGCCCAGGTAGCCGGTGAAGTCGGTGGCCAGCTGTTCGCCTTCATTGAGCCAGGCCATCAGGTCCTGGTAGCGGCCATCGGCGACGCGGCGCGTCACCATCAGGGTAACGGGAGGGGTAGACATTGTGTATCTCCTGGCAACCGGGCATGGCGGGTGGCCTGCCCATGAAATGCCGCCCGGGGTGGTGGGCGGCATTTGCTTGCATGCAAAAAACGGGCGCGGATTATTGCTGAATTAACCTGACCCGTCAGTGCTGGCACGGGAGTAGCGTCAGGGAAAACCCCAATAGTGCTGTTTCCACTCCCCGGAGTAGAATGCCCCTTGACCCCTGACTCGTGGTTTCCCGGCAATGATTGAACCTGCCCACGCTTCGTTGAAACCTGGCGATCTCGATCACGAGGAGCTGTTTCCCATTCGCGAAGTGTCTCGCCTGACCGGTATCAACCCGGTGACCCTGCGTGCCTGGGAGCGCCGTTATGGGTTGATTCAACCGACACGCACCGAAAGTGGGCATCGCCTCTATTCCCAGGCCGACATCGACGAAGTGCGCAACATCCTCGGCTGGATCGAGCGCGGCGTGGCGGTCAGCAAGGTCGGCAAGATCCTCGCCCGCAGCCACAGCCTCAAGGCTACGGTCGAACCTGCTGGCAACCCGGTTGCCCAGAACGACTGGAAGCAGTGGCAGCTGCAATTGCGCCAGGCGGTGCGCGCCTTCGATGAGCCGCGCCTGGCACAGGTCTATGGCCAGATATTCAGCAATTACCCACTGCTGGTGGCCTTCCAGGACGTGATCATGCCGGTCTGGCAGGAGCTGCGCTGCACCCAGGAGGCCTTTGGCCTGACCAGTGAATGGCTATTTCTCGACACCTTCCTGCGCGGGCGGGTGCTCCAGCGTTTGCAGCTGGCCGCCGAGCAGCAGGAAGTTCGGGTGGTGCTGGCGGCAATGCCCGGGCATTGCCGGGAGCTGGAGTTGTTGGTGACCGCCCTGATGCTGGGCACCAGCGAAATCGCCGTGACGGTGCTGGGCCTGGGGCAACCGCTCGAAGAGCTGGGCCTGGTGTGCGAGCGCATGGCTCCCCATGCCCTGGTGTTGTTCTCCAATCATCCGCCGGCGCTGGACCTGCCCAAGCGCCTGGCGCGTCTGGCCCTGGCACTGGAATGCCCGTTGTTACTGGCGGGGGAGGCGGCGGACCTGGCCCAGGACAGCCTGATTGGCTCGCAGGTGGCGTGCCTTGGCAGCGAAGGGCGCTTGATGCGCCGTCGCCTGCAGCAATACCTGGCCGGTCACCTGGACAGTTGAGGGTGCAGCTCCGGGTGAGCCAGGCGGTGAGCCTGGAGAATGTATTCGCGTAGCCGCTCGATTTCCTGCGGCAGGCTCTGGCACAGGTTGTAGGCGGCCAGGCTTTCGCCAGTGCGGCGTTGCAGCGTGCCGTGCAGGGCAATCGGCGCGGTATTGTCGGGGGAAAACCAGAGGTCGAACGCCTTGGGCGGCTCAGGCTGGTCACGCACTTCGAGCAGCACGCCCTTGAACGAGATTTCCCGGACCCACAGCCCTACACTCAGGCCCAGCTCGTCTTCCAGCGCCACCGGGGTGTCCAGGGTCAGCCGCCAGGGGCGGACCATGGGGCCTTCCTCATAGATGTTGGGTGCGCCCAGTTGCAGGTGCAGGGAATGGAACTCGTCTTCGACCAGTTGCAGCGGAAAGGTCATCTGATGGTTGTCGAACTGCGCCTGCAGGGTGACCTGCTCCTGGGCGATCAGCTGGGTCAGCAGGTCTTTGATCTCAGTGCCGCCATTGACCAGCATGCGCGACACCGACTCAGCCATGACGGGCTGAGGCGAATGCTGCATGGACCGGATGAAATCCAGCTCATCCTGGGTCAGGAGGGCATCTGCTTGCATGGTCGAACTCGACGTATCAATCGTGATTTACGTTTCTTCACCGTCATGGACAAGTAAACGGCAGATTGGTTTTTACCGTTCGTCGCTTTCCAGTTCGGCGATGCGCGCCCTGGCCTGGGCCAGTTCGCGTTCCAGTTCGATGACACGCTGTTCGGCTTCGACCTGGCGGCTGACATTTTTCTGGATGCCGATGAAGTACTTCAACTGGTCGGCTTCGTTGTACACCGGGGTGATCGACAGCTCGTTCCAGAACATGCTGCCGTCCTTGCGGTAGTTGCGCAGGATTTCCCGGCTCGGCTGGCCGCTGCGGATCGCCTCGCGGATCAGCGCCCGCGGGGCCTGGTCGCGGTCATCGTTCTGCAGGAAGCGGCAGTCGCGGTAGAGGATGTCGTTGGCCTGGTAACCGGTCAGGCGCTCGAAGGCCGGGTTTACGTAGATCAGGATGGTATCGTCGTCGCCTTCCTGTTCGGCGACCACGATGCCGTCGTTGGAGGCATCGATCATGCGTTGCAGCAGTTTGGCGTTGATCATCAAGGCGGTCCGCAAGGGCAGGGTGTGGGTACGGCGGGGTGATTCTAGAGGATTGGCCGATGGTCTACACCTCAAGAATGAGGCCTTTTGCCAGTGTCCGATGTTAGTATCCTACGTTTTTACTCAGCTTCGGAATCCACTATGAAAGTCGCCATCCTATCCGGTTCGGTCTACGGCACGGCCGAAGAAGTCGCACGGCATGCCGAGTCGCTGCTCAAGGCTGCAGGCTTCGAGGCCTGGCACGCTGCTCGCGCCACCTTGCAAGACCTGCAGGGCTTTGCCCCTGACGCCTTCCTGGCGGTGACCTCGACCACCGGCATGGGTGAGCTGCCCGACAACCTGCTGCCGTTGTTCAGCGAAATCCGCGATGTGCTGCCCGCTGCCTGGCGCGGCCTGCCGGGCGCGGTGATCGGCCTGGGCGATTCCAGCTATGGCGATACCTTCTGTGGCGGTGGCGAACAGATGCGTGAGCTGTTCGCCGAGCTGGGCCTGAACGAAGTGCAGCCGATGCTGCGCCTGGACGCCAGCGAAACCGTCACCCCGGAAACCGACGCCGAACCCTGGCTGAACGAGCTGATCGGCAACCTGCGCGGCTGATCACACGGGCGCCGGCTGCTCGCGCAGCAATTGCAGCCAGGCTTGGGCGGCCCGTGACAGGTAGGCGCCCTGGCGCCAGATGAAGGCGATGTCCCAGCGCAGGTCGGTGGGCTCGCTCAGGGTCAGGCGTACTACGCCGGGGCGTTCCAGGCCGCGGGCGACCACCCGGGGCAACAGCACCACGCCTTGCCCCGCCGCCACCAGCGCGGCCAGGAAGTCGGCCTGACCGCTGCGCCCGCCTTCCCGGGGGGTGAATCCCAACTGCTGGCAGGCGCTGAGCAGACGGTCGTTGAGCACGAAACTGCGCTGGTACAGCAGGAACGGTGTGTCGGCCAATTGTCCCAGGCTGACCTGGCCGGCACCGGCCAGGGGATGGCCGGTGGGCAGCAGCGCATCGAGGGGTTCATTGCAGAACGGCTGGAAGGCGAACGCCGGGTCGCTCGGCGTCAGGCTGCCGCCCAGCTCCAGCTCACCACTTTGCACCGCCTGCTCCACGCTGCGGCTGCCCCCTTCGAGCAAGTGAATGCTGATATTCGGGTAACGCCTGCGGTATTCGGCGAACAACCCGGCGAACAGCGCGTCACTACCCAGCAGCGGCAGGCCCAGGCGCAATTCGCCACGGCCCAGCTGGCTCAGGTCGTCGAGTTCGTTGTGTAGCTCCTGGCGCAGGCGCAGCATGGCCTCGCCGCGTTCCAGGACGATTCTGCCGGCGGCGGTCAGGTGCAGGTGCGAGCCTTGGCGTTCGAGCAAGGCCGTGCCCAGGTCCTGTTCCAGCTGGGCCACCTGTTTGCTCACCGCCGACTGGCTGATGTGCAGGGTCTGGGCGGCCTGGGTGAATCCGCCGCGGTGGATCACTTCGATAAAACTGCGCAGTTGTTTGAATTCCATGGCTTCGATTCCATTGTGGAATGGCATCAAGTCTAACAATTCGCTTTTGGCGTAGGGGGCGTACTTCTAGAATAAAGGCCTGAAGAGGTCCCCCACGATGAAGCCTGCATCCCTCAAACGATTCCTGCGCCTGCTCACCGAGCTGGCGGTCTTTCTTGCGCTCTATATGTTCGGTGGCCAGCTGGCAGCCTGGCTGGGCTGGCCGATCCCCGGCGGTGTCATGGGCCTGGCCCTGTTGCTGCTGTTGTTCGCCCTGGGCTGGCTGAAGCCGGCCACTTTGCAACTGGGCGCGGGCCTGTTGATGGCCGAGATGCTGCTGTTCTTCATTCCGGCACTGATGAGCCTGCTCGACTACGGCAGCCTGCTGCGTGACGAAGGCTGGCGCATCCTCCTGGTGATTGGCGTCAGTACCCTGATGGTCATGGTGCTGACGGCGGTGACGGTGGAAGGCGTGTGCCGCTGGAGGATGCGTCATGACGCTTGAGCCCATGTCGCTGTTCTGGCTGGCGCTGACCTTGCTGGCGTACCTGGGCAGCCGCTGGCTGTACCGGCGCACCGGCCGTTACCTGTTGTCGCCGCTGATCCTGGTGCCGGCCGTGCTGCTGGCGATCGCCGTACCCCTGCACACCGCCTATGCCGAATATTCGCGCAACACCCATTGGTTGATGTCGGTGCTGGGGCCGGTGACGGTGGCCTTCGCCGTGCCGATCTGGCAACAGCGTGCCCTGCTGGCGCGGCACTGGCCGGCACTGACCCTGGGCATGCTGGTGGGCAGTGCTGCGTCCATCGGCAGCTCCTGGGGCCTGGCCCATCTGCTGGCGCTGGATAATGCGGTGAGCCTGTCGCTGCTGCCGCGTTCGATCACCACGCCCTTTGCCATGCCATTGGCCCGCGACCTGGGCGGGGTGCCGGAACTGACGGCGGTGTTCGTGATGTTTACCGGGGTACTGGGCGCGATGTTCGGCGGGGTGCTGCTCAAGTTCCTGCCGCTGCGCACGCCTTTGGCCCGTGGCGCGCTGTTCGGGGTCGGAGCCCATGGCGCCGGGGTCAGCCGGGCCCACGAAGTCGGTGGCGAAGAGGGCTCGGTGGCCGGGCTGGTGATGGTCCTGACCGGGCTGCTGAACCTGTTCGCAGCGCCGCTTTTGACCTTGATGGTGTGACGCACTGCGCCAATTGGCCACCTGACTCGTAAGGTCAATAAGCTGGCTGCCAATGCAACTTCCCTTTGACCGTGTGCTGACTAGACTGTTTCCCCAGTAGAGCACACGAATGTGCCGAGGTGATTGCAATGATCGCTACCGCTGCCTTGCCCAACACCCCACACATCCACTCACCGGGAGCATGCTGATGCCCCTGGCCGAGATTCCATTGTGCGTCTGGCGGACCCGGGGCCTGAATTTCTCGTTCCGCGGCCAGAGCATCCGCTACTGGACGGCAGGGCAAGGTGAGCCGCTGCTGCTTATCCACGGATTTCCCACCGCAAGCTGGGATTGGCACTACCTGTGGGCGCCACTGGCCCAGCGTTACCGGGTGATTGCCTGTGACATGCTCGGTTTTGGCGATTCGGCCAAGCCGGTGCATCACGACTACAGCCTGATCGAGCAGGCCGATCTGCAGCAGGCCTTGCTCGCACACCTGCAGGTTGACCGACCGGTGCACCTGCTGGGCCATGACTATGGTGACAGCGTCGCCCAGGAATTGCTGGCTCGCCACCATGAAGGTCGCGCACAGGTTGCCAGTTGCGTATTCCTCAATGGTGGCCTGTTTCCCGAGCGGCACCGCGCGCTGCTGATCCAGAAACTGCTGCTCAGTCGCCTGGGCTGGTTGGTGGGGCGCTCGTTCGGGCGCGATGACCTGGTGCGCAACGTCACCCAGGTCTATGGCCCCTGCACCCATCCCAGCGAAAGCGCCCTGGATGATTACTGGAGCCTGATCGCCGCCAACCAGGGCACGCGGATCCTGCACAAGCTGGTCGGCTATGTGCTCGAGCGGGTGGCGCACCGGGAGCGTTGGGTCGGTGCCCTGCAACAGGAGGGCGTGCCGTTGCGCTTTATCAACGGTGCGGTCGATCCGGTGTCGGGCGCGCACATGCTCGAACGCTACCAGGAACTTGTGCCGCATCCCGATACCGTGCTGTTGCAAGGCATCGGCCATTACCCGCACACCGAGTCGCCGGTGCAGGTCCTGCGCCACTACCTGGCGTTTCGCGAGCAGCCTATGGCACAGATTCCACAGAAAGTCGCCTGGTCCTGAAGGGTCGGGCCTGCCCATCATCCGTTGACCTTATCGCCTGCCATTCACCCCGTGCCCGCTTGATTGTGTGTCGGCCGGGCCTGGCCGACACTCGGGCATCCCTTGCCGGTTTCCCTGGAGTGTTGAGCATGAACGATTCGGTGCGCCTGGACGATAAAGTGGTGATCGTGACTGGAGCGGGCGGCGGCCTGGGGCGTGCCCATGCCTTGCTGTTCGCCCGTCACGGCGCCCGGGTGGTGGTCAATGACCTGGGCGGCTCGACCCATGGCGAAGGCGCCAGCGCCTCTGCGGCCGACCGGGTGGTGGCGCAGATTCGCGAAGCCGGCGGCACGGCGGTGGCCAGCCACGACTCGGTGACCGATGGCCAGCATATCGTCGAGCAGGCGCTGGATACCTTCGGGCGGGTCGATGTGCTGATCAACAACGCCGGCATCCTGCGCGACAAGACCTTCCACAAGATGGAAGACAGCGATTGGGACCAGGTCTACCAGGTGCACGTGGAAGGGGCCTACAAGGTGACCCGCGCTGCCTGGCCACATCTGCGCGAGCAGAACTGGGGGCGGGTGGTGTTCACCGCGTCGACGTCGGGGATCTACGGCAATTTCGGCCAGGCCAACTATGGCATGGCCAAGCTGGGGCTCTACGGCCTGACCCGGACCCTGGCCATCGAAGGCCGCAAGCACGGCATCCTGGTCAATGCCATCGCACCCACTGGCGGTACGCGCATGACCGAAGGACTGATTCCGCCCCAGGTGTTCGAACAACTCAAGCCTGAACTGGTCAGCCCTCTGGTGGTGTTCCTCGGCAGCGAGCAATGCCAGGACAGCGGTGGCCTGTACGAAGTCGGTGGCGGCTGGATCGGCAAGGTGCGCTGGGAGCGTAGTTTGGGCGTGGGGTTCAACCCGCACCAGGGCTTTGCCCCGGAGGATGTGGCGGCCAACTGGCAGCACATCGGCGATTTCAGCGAGGCCGTGCATCCGCGCGACAGCCTGGAGGCGCTGCAACAGATGATGGCCAATTTGCAGGCACACGCTCGCGGCTGAGGCGCGCCTGAGGTTGTGGCCGGCCAGGCAACCTGCCTATGCTGGGCGGCCACGATCGATACAGGAGTACAGCGGATGTACGAGTCCAGGACCGAAGCGGTCATTTCGCCCCGGCAGTTTCGTTATCGCCTGATGTGGCATGGCCTTGGCGCCGGCTTGTTGCTGGTTGGCTCGATCCTGTTCGGGGTGCTGGGGCACCTGTACTTCGAGCCGCACATCCCCCTGCACGATGCCATCTTCAACGCCACCTTGCTGCTGGGCGGGGTAGGGCCGGTGATCCTGCCCGAGAGCGTTGGCGGCAAGCTCTTCTTTGCTGGCTACGGCTTGTATGTCGGGCTGGTGTTTGTCGCCAGCATCGGTTTGATCCTGGCGCCGGTCGCCCATCGCGTGTTGCATCGCTTTCACTTTGACGACGGCGGTGATGACTGATCGCTAGGCATGAACAAGGTTCTTCACGGAATTCTGGAGGCTATGATCCTTGGGCTTGGGGGCTGAGGTTGCGAGCTTATCCATTCCATGCGGCGACGCTGCCGGCCCTTTCCGCCCTTACGGCGGCCTACTTTTCTCTTGGGAAAAGTAGGCAAAACCGCTTGCTCCTGCATCCGGCCCTACGCT